>NZ_JBPFDQ010000009.1:0-74173 GCF_059415045.1 Ferdinandcohnia sp. SAFN-114
TTTTTAATCTATTGTACATAAAAAGACCCTGTGCAGCAGACTTTTTTTAATGTGTCTACTACACAGGGTACAGTTTACTATCTGGGACCGTTTTTTTTATAGTACTTTTTGTGTATTTGAACATGTCTTTACATATTAATCAGAACAGAGCATAGGTTTTAATGAATAAAAAAAGAAAAGAAAGACACTCAATATGGCAAAAGTCAGTGTGACTTCCATCGTGTTGCTCTGAAAAATGAGTCTTTTGCCCTATTTATTAAAAGAGGGTTTTTACCAATTTTCTAGAAAAAGTTATTATAAGAGTTTAGACAGTCAACAAATCAGAAACGAAAAGGTCTAGGAACTCACGCTATAGGTACGGAGCGTACACTTTAAATACGTGAAGAACGGAGAGACCAGATGATGACAGGATTCAAAGTTTTTCATTTGATGGCTTTTTGAATTGCCTCTATAACCAGTCAATGAGAGGGTATGAAAGATGGAGATAGGAAGCAGAATACGTTTCTTTAGAATTCAAAACAATATGACACAAGAAGAATTGGCACATGAGATTATCTCAATTTCTTATCTTTCAAAAATTGAAAATAACCAAACCTCTGCAAGCATAGAGGTACTTGAATTATTATGTGATCGATTAGGAATCAAGCTAATTGAAAGTGAAGAATATGCCCAGCTAAAGGAGCTTTATGATTGGTACCACCTAATGGTTTCTCGAAAAAGGGAGCAGGCGGTTTCATTTTATGATGCTTATGAATGTAAGAATACAAATGATTCACGGGTTGCCATTTTCTTTGTTCTTTTTGAACTAAGGTATCTAATATTTACAAACCAATTAGAAAAAGCTGAACAACATATCAAGAAAATTGAATTATATAAAGATATTTTTGAAATTCGAATGAATTACTTCTACGAAAAATTTGTTGGTCAGTTTTATTATTTGAAAAGCCAGTTTTCCGTTGCAATGGATCACTTTAAGGTAGCAGAGGAGATTTTAACGAGCAGTGTACACTTTGAGAGCTGGGAAACGGCTGATTTATATTATTATAAAGGTCTAAATAATAACCGGATGGGGAAATTAGCCTTAAGTATCGTGTATATACAGAAGGCATTGGCAATCTATCAATCTCTTTACGATTTAAAAAGGAGTGCTGAGTGTCAAATATTATTGGGAATTTGTTATGAAAAAATAAACGAATTCGAAATGGCTGAAGAGAATTACTTGCTTGCAACAAAGGTAGCAGAAGGGATAAAAGACCCGTCATTACTAGGTTTAATTTATCATAATCAAGGTGTCCTCTATTCAAAATTAGGTGAATCCAATAAAGCCATTAAGCAATTTGTAAATAGCCTTGAACATAAAGAAGAACACATGGTAATTGGGCGTTTACGGTCGATTCACGGTTTAATTGAAGAAAATTATAAAATAGGAGACCATGAAGGATGCAAAAAATGGCTTGAGGAAGGGTTTACCATAGTTGAGAATCACCAGGGGTATCCTGAATTCAAGATTCATTTTATCTATTATGATTATTTGTTGAATAAGTCTGATAACTTGATGAGATTTATTGAAAAGGATGCATTGCCATATTTTGAAGGCATTGAACATCACCTTTACGTAGCCTATTATGCAGAGGAACTTGGAAAAATCTATCAAGAAAATCATAAATATAAGCTAGCAAGCTATTATTTTTCAAAGGTAATCTCATCTTTGAAAAAACATAGTCATATAAATCAATAAAGGAGATGATCGTAAAATGAAAAAACTAATGCTACTATTCGTGCTTGGGCTTGTGACAATTGCTGGTTATCAATTAAATGAAGGAGTTGCATGGGTGGACAATGACTATCCAGATTCACACGAAGTACAGGTATAATGTAGAAAGCAGCCTGATTGAGGGCTGCTTTCTTTGATTCTATAGAAAATTATGATAATCTGTTTGGTTATTTTTTACTTCATCGATTTGATTTTGAATGCTGCGGGAGTCGGTAGAACGTTTCTTTTTGGAAATAAGGTCTACTACAAAACCAACAAAGAGTAACCCTCCAAAGAAGACTAACATCCAGCCCCATAATGGCATTTTCTCACCCCCATATAGTAACGTATGAAATCGTATTAAATTGATGAGGGATACAGACGAATCGTAATCTGTTTTTAACATAAAAAGAGCAACGTTCATAAACGTTACTCTTTTGGAACAAATGTAAAGATTTCATGTGATTCAAAGCTATCTACTAACCGGTTAAGCCAAAAATAATATTCTAACGCATTGTTTAACTTTGCAATATCATTTTCTGCTTCTACTTTAACCTCTTCGCTAATTTGTTCGTCCTCTATGAGTTCCTTAAGATCAGCTAATGATTTCTGAATGGCACTTACATTCATAGAAATGCCACTCCTCCATTTTATCGTAAAAAAGTCAATAAAAGTTTGATACCAGTCTTCTTCAACCTCATAAAGGTCTTTTCGAATCCCTTTCTTCCATACCTTATCAACCATTTTTAATTCCACCAAGTTACGAACGGAAGTACTCATACTTGTTTTACTCATGCCTAATTCTTGTTTCATATCATCCAGCGTCATCGGCTCATCATGAAAATACATGAGACCCCAAAGTCTTCCAACTGAAGGTGTTACTCCATATAAATTCATATTTTGAGCAATCGCATCAATCACACGTTCTCGGGCTTTTTCTAGCTTGTCTATGCCTTGCAAATAGATTCACATCCTACATCAAAGGTTTGATATATATAGACTACTCATTTGTACAATGAATGTAAAGGGGAGGTGCTGGAAGGATTATGGAGGATACTGAAGGAATTCTATGCATTTAAGATGTAAAGTATGTACAGTTTTTACTTTACAAACTTTACGGTTGCATATCACGTTATATCAACTTTGAGTATTTTGGAAATCATTACTACAATTAAAAGGTCAATGTGACTATTGCTTTCTACATAGGATACAGTAGTTTGTTTGAAAATCATAAAGGGTAGTTTGTATTAGGCAAGTTTTCAGCAAGAAAAAATTGAGGTGACAGAATGGAAAGTGAGAAACAAGCAAAAATAAAGGTTTCTAGTGTAACGAAAATTTTTGGACGATCGTCTAAAAAAGCTATTCAACTTTTAAAAGAAGGAAAAACAAAGCAAGAAATTTTAAAAAGCACTGGATCAACCGTTGGTGTAAATCAAGCAAGCTTTGAGGTATATCCCGGAGAAATCTTTGTCATTATGGGGTTATCCGGAAGTGGGAAATCTACCTTAGTTCGACTTTTAAATAGATTAATAGAACCAACTTCTGGTCAAATTTTTATTGATGGAAAAGACGTCGTATCCATGAATAAAGAAGAAATTCGAGAAGTACGTAGGAAAAAAATGAGCATGGTGTTTCAACGCTTCGCATTATTCCCACATAAAACGGTTCTTCAGAATACGGAATACGGACTAGAAATTCAAGGTGTAGCAAAGCATGAACGTTCACAAAAGGCGTTCGAGGCTCTTAAATTAGTCGGTCTTGAAGGCTATGAAAATCAATATCCTGACCAACTTAGTGGTGGGATGCAGCAGCGAGTTGGGCTTGCAAGAGCGCTCGCAAATGACCCGGATATATTATTAATGGACGAAGCATTTAGTGCTCTAGATCCATTAATTCGTAAGGATATGCAGGATGAATTGATTGAGTTACAAGGCTCTATGGAAAAAACGATCGTCTTTATTACACATGATCTCGACGAAGCGTTACGAATCGGTGACCGTATCGCTTTAATGAAGGACGGAAACATCGTACAAATCGGAACCCCTGAAGAAATACTAATGAATCCATCTAATGAGTATGTAGAAAGATTTGTAGAGGATGTTGATTTATCAAAGGTACTGACTGCAGGCCATATCGTCAAACGAGCGGAAACCGTTCAGGTTGATAAAGGAGCCAGACTTGCTCTTAAAATCATGAAAGATAATGGTTTATCGACTGTCTATGTTGTTGACAAGCAGAATAGACTTGTTGGTGCGGTGAGTGCTGTAGAAGCTTCGAAAGCGGTCGAGCAAAAATTACCATTAGCTGAAGTCATGGAAACAAATCTTAAAACGGTTGATACAAGTACATTACTTGTTGATTTATTCGATGATGTTTCACAAGCTACTATTCCAGTAGCTGTAGTTGATGAACAAAATCGACTTAAGGGAATTGTCATACGAGGTGCCGTGATCGGTGCACTTGCTGGTAATGACACATATATAAATGACTTTGGGGCTGAACAACTCCCTCCAAGTGATGAAAGGGAGGCTTTATAATGGAAGGTTTATTACCAAAGCTGCCAATAGCCGATTGGATCGATACATTTGTAGACTGGTTAGTCTCAAATTTCGAATTTTTATTTGAAGGAATTGCAGTAGGACTTGAAGGATTTGTAGAAGGGATTGTAGCAGGATTAGGATTTATTCCTTCTATTCTACTAACACTTATCTTGGGTGCTGTGGCCTGGAAAATTTGTAATTGGAAAATTGCACTTTTTACATTGATTGGTTTATTTTTAATCGATAACCTTGGTTACTGGGGCAATATGCTTGAAACAATTGCACTTGTGCTAACCTCTGTGGGAATATCGGTTATTCTTGGAATACCGCTAGGAATATGGGCCTCACAAAGTAAAACTGTGGGAAGTATCGTGATTCCAATTCTAGACTTCATGCAAACAATGCCTGCATTTGTTTATTTATTACCGGCAATCTTTTTCTTTAATATCGGAGTTGTACCTGGTGTTGTGGCGTCAGTTATATTTGCAATGCCACCAACAATTCGATTAACGATACTTGGAATTACCCAAGTGCCACAAGATTTAATAGAGGCAACTGAAGCCTTTGGATCTACAACAAAACAAAGATTAGTAAAAGTTCAAATTCCATTGGCTATGCCTACAATTATGGCCGGTATTAACCAAAGCATCATGCTTGCATTATCTATGGTGGTAATTGCCTCCATGGTAGGAGCACCAGGGTTAGGAGCAGATGTATACCGAGCTGTTACACAACTGCAAACAGGAACTGGTTTTGAAGCTGGTCTAGCGATTGTTATTGTTGCAATCATCTTAGATCGGATTACTCAAAATATAGGAAAAACTAAACAAGGGGGAACTGCTTAATGTTAAAAAAAGTAGTCAAAGCATCATTAGCAATTGGATTTACTCTAGGATTAGCTGCATGTGGTGGCAATTCTGATGAGGCAGGAACTACATCTACATCTTCAGCATCTGTAGGAGAAAGTGTAGATTATGAGATTGTTGGAATTGATCCAGGGGCAGGAATCATGAAGGCAACTGCTTCAGCAATTGAAGAATATGGTCTTGAGGATTGGACTGTAGTTGAAGGTTCTGGTGCAGCTATGACAGCAGCACTTAAGAAGGCCTATGATAAAGAAGAACCAATTATCATCACTGGTTGGACACCTCACTGGAAATTCTCAGCTTTCGATCTTAAATATCTTGAAGATCCTAAGGGAGTATATGGTGGGGAAGAAAACATCCATACTATTGCACGAAATGGTTTAGAAGAAGACATGCCAGGTGTTTATAAGTTCTTGGACCAATTCAATTGGACATCAGATGATATGGGAAGTGTAATGGTAGATATTAATGAAGGAACAAAACCGGAAGAGGCCGCTGCGAATTGGATTGAAGAAAATCCAGATAAAGTTGCAGAGTGGACTGATGGTGTAGAGGAAGGAAATGGCGAAGAAGTAAAATTAGCCTACGTTGCATGGGATAGTGAAATCGCAAGTACCAATATTGTAGGTAAGGTTTTAACAGATTTAGGATATAAAGTAAAAATGAGCCAAGTAGAAGCCGGCCCAATGTGGACTGGTGTAGCTGATGGTTCTGTTGATGCACACGTTGCTGGCTGGTTACCTGTAACTCATGCTGATTATGTAGAAAAGTATGATGGTCAGTTTGAAGATTTAGGTTCAAACCTTGAAGGCACAAAAATCGGCTTAGTTGTACCAGCTTACATGGATATTGACTCAATCGAAGACTTAAAAGAATAAGAGTCAATCATGTAAGGATAGGTTAAAAAGAAACTGTACATTCTCTAGAGGGTGTACAGTTTTTTTCTATTTAATGGGTATAATGTCAATGATACTGTACTTTTTGCGAAATGAGGTACTTTTTTTATGAACATAAGCAACTTTTCAATAAAACGACCAATATTTACGTTGGTGACAATGTTTTTAGTGATAATTCTAGGATTCGTTTCCTTAATGAATATCCCGCTTAAATTAATCCCAGAAATCAATCCACCTGTAGGTGTAGTTGTTGCAAATTATTTTGGCGCTAGTCCTAATGAAGTTTCTGAAAAAGTGACAAAACCTCTTGAACAAAGTTTATCAACATTGCCCGGCTTAAAAACAATGTCCTCCACTTCTCAGGAGGGTGCATCACTAATCTTATTACAGTTCTCATGGACAACATCGATTGATGATATTGAAAATGACATTTTAAGTCGGACTAATCAAACACAAATTACCGATGATGCAGAGGCGCCTCGGTTTCTAAAATTTGATCCATCTCAGTTTCCGATTATTCAATTGTCCCTTAGCATGGAAGGGGATGAAAAGGGTCTCCAAGAGCTTGCAGAAAGTCTAACAACTGAACTCAATAAAGTTGAGGGTGTTGCGAACGTTAATCTGTCAGGTATTGTTACAAAAGAAATAAAAGTCGAACTTAATCAAGACCAATTAGAAGAATACGCCTTGACCCAGGCTGATATTGTAAACATTCTCCGTGCAAATTCCGTCTCATTACCTGGAAATACAATTGAATCTGAAGGCAGAGAACTTACTACAAGAGTAATTAGTACATTGGGGTCGGTCCAGGACTTAGAGGAGCTTTCGATAACAATTGACCCACTACTTGGTGAAAAAGTAGTTCTAGGTGACCTTGCTGAAGTTAAAATTGTGCCCGAATTAAAGAAAACCATCACTCGAGCAAATAAGGAACCTGCGATGTTAGTCAGCGTCCTCCAAGAATCAGACGCAAATACAGCGCAAGTATCAAAAGCCTTCCAAACAGAACTAGAAAAGAAGCTCTCTCAGGACAAATATAAAAACGTTCAAGCTGAAGTACTGTTTGATCAAGGGGATTATGTCAAAATCGCCATTGGAAATATTACAAGTACATTGCTGTTAGGCGGACTGTTTGCGATGATTGTACTCTTTTTCTTCCTTAGAAGTGTTAAGAGTCCACTCATTATCGGAATTGCTATTCCCTATTCCGTCATTGTTACCTTTGTGCTCATGTATTTTTCGGATTTCTCGTTAAATATACTTACGTTAGGTGGACTAGCACTTGGTATTGGGATGCTTGTTGATAATTCAATCGTCGTCATCGAAAATATTTATCGTCATTTATCAATGGGGAAAGAACCAAAACAAGCTGCTGCAGATGGGACAAAGGAAATTGGAACGGCGATTATAGCATCTACTTTAACTACGGTAGCGGTCTTTTTGCCAGTTGTGTTTATTTCCGGTCTTATCGGGGAAATGTTTACTGAATTTGCTGTTACGATCGCGTTTAGTTTATTCGCATCCCTTGTTGTGGCACTAACAGTTGTTCCAATGCTAGCCAGTCGATTTTTAAAGAAACCGAATGGAAATCTTGAGAATAAGCGCCAGTCTTCATGGGGCATGCGATTCTTAGAAAATGCCACGAGATGGTCACTTCGACATCGCCTCATGGTCCTTTTGCTCACGATTGTGTTCTTTGCGGCCAGTATATTCATGTTGTTTAGAGTCGGAACGGAATTCATTCCAAGAAGTGATAAAGGATTCTTTACAATCAATTTAAAACTTGAAAATGGAACGCCACTTGATGCAACACAAAAAATAGTGGGAGTAATTGAAGATAAATTAGAAAAAGAGGCTGAAGTAGATGTATTTGTAAGCCTGATAGGCTCTACTCAAGAGAATAGTTTCAGGGGTGGAGGAAGTTCAAATGAAGCAGAAATTTATGTGAAAATGGTTGGTTTCGAGGAACGTGAGCGCTCAACATTTGAGTTTGTTGACGAGACGAAATCGAAAATTGAGTCTCCAGTTCTCGAACTTCATCCAGAGGCAAAAGTAAGATTTAATTTACAATCCTCATCAGGCTCAACTCCAAACACTTTGCAATTTCACGTAAAAGATACAGATAAAAACAGGCTGAATGAGGCTGTTCAAAGGCTTTCAGAAGCGCTGGTTGATTTGAAAGATGTTACTGAGGTTTCTACAGATGTTTCAAAAACAATTGAGGAGCTTCAAATTACGATTGATCAAGAAAAAGCGTTTGAGGAAGGGCTTATGCCTGTACAAATCGCAACAACGGTAAACGATGTTACAAGAGGAACAAGAGCGTTGCAGCTAACTGATGAAGACAATCAAATTTATCCGGTTACTGTAGGCTATGATCGAGACTTTACAAACAATATCGAAGGTCTAGGGAACCTTCTTATTAAAACTCAATCAACAACTTTTGTGCCTTTAAACGAAGTGGCAGAAATTGAAATAGGCGAGGGGCCGCAAACTTTACGAAGAATTGACCAGCAGAATGCCGTACAATTTACAGTCAAATACGTAACGACAACAAATCTTGGTGCAATTTCGAAAAAGGTGGATGAAGTAGTAGCAGACCTTAAACTTTCTGATGAAACAGACATCGTCTACAGTGGTGATAAAGAACTGTTAGAATCCTCAATTGATCAATTGGGTCTTGCCTTTGTGCTTGCACTAACATTGATTTATACCGTAATGGCAGCACAGTTTGAATCATTAAAATATCCGTTTGTTATTATGTTTACGGTTCCGTTAATGGTCATCGGGGTTGCAATTGGCCTTAGTCTCACAAACACTCCAATCGGAATCACAGCTATCATCGGAATTATCGTGCTAGCGGGAATTGTGGTAAACAATGCGATTGTGATTGTTGATTATATTAATAAGAAGAAAGAGGACGGTATGGCTTCTCATGAAGCAATCGTTGTCGCGGTTAAAGATCGAACACGACCAGTGATGATGACGGCCAGCACAACCATTTTAGGGCTATTGCCTCTAGCATTCGGTATCGGTGAAGGCTCCGAAATTAACCAACCGATGGGAATTACCGTCATTGGTGGTTTGATTAGCAGTACCTTGTTAACTTTGTTTATCATTCCAATTGTGTATAGCTTGTTTGATAAGGAGACGAGGAGGAGAGCTAGAGCGGAATAAGGATAGTTGTTGGGAATATTGGAAATGGTGCAGGGAGCTATAGTTGATATCGAAGGGTTTTTTGGTGGCTTTTGAGTGATGGGATCAATCAATGGTAGATAAGGTGTGGGGTTTGGGTAATCTCTGGAAAAGGTGGTTGGATAAGTGTTAGATATGGTAGGGGTATAGGGTAATGGTGGAAAAGGCGGTTGGATAAGTCTTAGATATGGCAGTGTTATTGGGTAATGGTGGAAAAAGTCATAGCATAAGTGCTTGATATGGTAAGAGTATTGGGTGATATTGGAAAAAGTAGCAGCATAAATAGTAGGTATGAATGGCGTTTTGGGTAATGTTGGAAAAGCTGATGGGATAAGTGTTTGATATGGCAAGGGTATTGGGGGATATTGGAAAAAGTAGCAGCATAATGGTAGATATGAATGGATTTTTGGGCAATGTTGGAAAAGGTGATCAGAAAAATGGTTGATATGACAAGACTATTGGATAGTTCTGGGAATTGTCATGGCAAAAGTGGTATTTAAGATAGGGGTTTTGGATAATTAAGGAAAAACAAACGTTAAATAAGCTTGGTGAAGTACATTTTAAGCCAAATTCAGAGCGAAAATGTACTTCATAAGCCCGATGAAGAACATTAAGAGCGAAAATTAGAGCACAAATGTACTTCATAATCCCGATGAAGAACATTTCAAGCCAAAATCAGAGTACAAGTGTACTTCATAATCCCGATGAAGAACATTACGATCGAAAATTAGAGCACAAATGTACTTCATAATCCCGATGAAGAACATCTCAAGCCAAAATCAGAGTACAAGTGTACTTCATAATCCCGATGAAGAACATTTCAAGCCAAAATCAGCGCACAAATGTACTTCATAGGCCCGATGAAGAACATTACGAGCGAAAATCAGCGCACAAAAGTACTTCATAAGCCCGATGAAGAACATTAAGAGCGAAAATTAGAGCACAAATGTACTTCATAATCCCGATGAAGAACATTTCAAGCCAAAATTAGAGCCGAAGTGTTCTTCATCACCAAGTAACCCACATGTACTCTAAATACATCAAGCCCAAAACTCACTTTCCTCAATTCCAACCAATGACCCACGCTCCTAGCTTTGTCTCAAAAACTTCAGCACAGGTTCAAATGGCTGTTTCTCTTTCGCATCAAAATAATGCGTAAAGGGGCAGCCTTTTTCGTTAATTCTATTAATGATTGTTTCCAACGGAAAATCTTCAATTGACAAATCATCCGTTATTTCGTCCCAATATAGTGGGGTGGCAACATAGGCTCCCTCATTCCCGCGAACAGAGTAGGGTGCTACAATGGTTTTACCCTCAGCATGCTGTACGTAATCTACGTACATGCGGTCTCCCCGATTTTTTTTCAATCTTTCAATCGTAAACAGGTCAGGTTCCATGGTTATTAAATAATTGGCGATAAACTCAGTAAATTGTCTCGTATCCTCATACGTAAACTTGTTTTCCGGAAGAGGTATATAAATCTGTAAACCTTTATTTCCCGAAGTCTTTACAAATGATATCAGTTTCAGTCCATCAAATACTTCTTTCAGTATGGATGCGGCTTTTTTAGCAAGTGGAAAAGCCGCGCGCGACGGTGGATCCAAATCAAACACAATCTCAGATGGTCCTTTGGAATGAATCGTTTGAAATGGGATGTGAAACTCGAAACTTAGTTGATTTCCTAACCAAGAAAGGGTTTTTAAATCATTGCACACAATATATTCAATCCCATCAGACATAGAGGTCTGGATAAAGTCAGGTGCATACTCCGGGCAGTTTTTTTGATAAAAGGACTCACCATACATCCCATGTGGATAACGAATCACGGTCAATAAACGCTCTTTTAAAAAAGGAAGCATATAAGGTGAAACTTCAACCAAATATTGAATATAATCGAGTTTTGTTATCGATTTATCCTTCCAAAGTGGCTTGTCAGGATGAGTAATCTCAATTTCTTTAGGTAGAAGTGGGGCATTTTTAATGAGCTTATCCCATGTGCACTCCCGCCATTCCACATCAAACCGAAATTTTGAGAAGCTAGGCTGTCGTAATTGCTCTTTATACAACTCTAGATATAAAAGTTCAACACAGATGCCAGGGTCGACTTTAATAAAACTAGCTGTTTCTTCTGTGGAGTTTGTTTGTATAACACGAAGGAGTGCTTGTCTTTCATCAGGAGAAAGACCGTGAGAAAATAAGCCTGCTTCATAGATTTGTTTATTTCTTATAACCCCGACATGAAAAAAGGCATTCTTTTTATCGTAGCCTAGAATAAAAAAGACACCAACTTGCCAATTTTTTATTTTATACCAGTTAGTGGTGCGCTTTCCTTCCTCCCAAGTGCTATCAATTTTTTTTGCAATAATCCCTTCAGCAATATGTTCTGTAGCATTCTTCCAAATCGCGTCGAGGTCTATTTCGTATTTAATTAATTGGATGAGTTTGTCACTACTTGGATTAATGATGTGAGAGAGATCGGCTTTACTAAAAAGATCATAAAGTTCATCTTTTCTTACCTGAAGTGATTCAGCCTTGAGATTCTGACCACTTAACTCTAACACATCAAACACCAAATAATGAGCAGGTGTTGAAGCAGATGCTTGTTTAATTTTATCGGTGCTCCTTAATCGGCCTCTTTGCTGAATTTTTTCAAAACTAGCTTTATAAGGAGATTCTAAAATACATAGTTCTCCATCTAAAATGAGTGGCAAGTAGGGAATCATTTCATCCAAAAGATCTTCACATTGCTTTATAATCTCTGGAAACTGTTCATTTAAGAGGTTTCCGTTCCTACTGATTAGCTGGATTCGATCTTTTTCCCAATGTAGCATCGCGCGGAAACCATCATATTTAATTTCATATACCCAGTTTTCGCCAGTAGGGGCTTCGAAAATAAGAGTTGGAAGCATAGGCTTCAGCATCATACCACTCCTTTAATTAAGGGGAGAGCTCCTTATTAGGAGCTCTTTTCAGGTACCGACTTTTTTACGGGTAGTTCTCGTTTTTGGTTTGACAGATGTTGTTTTATCTGTTCCTGTTGGCGCTTCAGCTTTTGCTTTTGGTTTTGCAGCTGTTGCCTTTGCTGTACCTTTTGTAGTTGCTGCCTTTTTGGGTGCTGCTGTTTCCTTCGATTTTGTTCGTTCGATACTAGCCTGCAAGGCACTCATTAAATCCACAACATTTGTCCTTGGAGCTTCTTGAGAGGTTGTTCCTTCATTATTATTAATTTTAGATTCGATCAGCTCCATGAGAGCAGTGCGGTATTCATCCTTATACTTATCAGGATTAAATTCTGTTGTTAATTGGTCTATCAGCATGATGGCGGTATCAAGTTCTTTTTCATTAATATCCACATTTTCTGGGACACCTGGGACCTCACCTACATTCCGAACTTCGTCAGGATAGTGAATCGTTTCCATTACTAGGCTGTTTTTATAAACTCGGATAATGGCCATTTGTTGTTTGGAACGGATTGTAATTTCAGCTATCCCGATTTTACCTGATTTTTGAAGAGCCTCACGAAGGAGTGCATAGGCTTTGCTTCCATTTTCACCAGGCCCCATAAAGTAAGAACGGCTAAAATAGATTGGATCAATTTCTTCAAGTTTTACGAAATCAATGATTTCTACACTTTTATCCTCGTGCTCGTCCTTTAGTTCTTTCAGTTCTTCATCGTTTAAAATGACGAATTTCCCTTTTACATATTCGTAGCCTTTAACAATGTCATCATTTCCAATGTCCTTTTCACAATTCGGGCAGATTTTTTCATATTGAATAGGGGTATTGCATTCTTTATGAAGATTTCGAAGCTTGACATCCTTGTCTTCAGTTGCTGAGAAAAGCTTTATTGGAATATTGACAAGACCAAAGCTAATTGAGCCCTTCCACATCGTATGCATATGTTTTCCTACTTTCTTTTTGTGATCTAAGTCTAACTCCAGCGCCTCGCCCTTCATTGTCCCAAAGCGAACTTTCTAAAAGGATAAAATCCTTTCCACCATCTTTTCCTTATGGATGAGCAAGGCGCTTGCGCTTTTATTTTCTATTGTTTCCTTTAAATGGGGAAGGAATGTTGGTAATAATAACCTCAAAATAATTCGTAAAAATATATTTGATAAAAAAGTATTATTTACCCCCTCAAAAATAATACCGAAGACGTAACCTTTAAATGAGTCAAACATTACAAAAATAGAAGCGGATGTAACGGAAAAGAAATATATGTTACAGAGCTTGTCACCATTTCTATATAAGAATAGTCTTTCGTATTAGTTCTTTTGTAATATTTTCAGCTAGAGCATTCCAATGTGAAAAATTGTTATTGAATCTCGCTTCAGACTCTTGCTACTATTAACAGATAGTAAAGAGAATTGAGGTGAAACAGGTGCTTAGCCTTTTATTTAAAATTGGAAAACGAAAAAGCACTCTGGAAGAAACCGTTATAGAGATTCAAAATGGAAATCAACAACTACAAAATAAACTAATTGATGACTATAAGCCCTTTATTGCGAAAAATGTTTCTGCTGTTTGTAAACGATATATAAATGAATCAGACGATGAATTTAGTATCGGCCTTATTGCATTTAATGAGGCAATTGAAAAATACTCGAAGGAAAAAGGGAGCTCCTTTTTATCGTTTAGTGAACTTCTCATTAAACGACGAGTGATTGACTACATTCGTAAAGAAGCACGAGTACGCAATATAAATTTTATCTCTAATGGTGAAACAGATGAGGAAGGAGCTCAATCAAAGCTCGAGGCTCATCTATCTGTTGACGATTATCAAAGGAAAGTGGAGCAAGAACAGAGAAAAGAGGAAATTCTCCATTTTCATCAGGTATTGCAGGAATTTGGTTTGTCATTTCAAGAACTTCTTGAAATTTCGCCAAAACATGCAGATGCTAGACAAAATGCTATTATGGTATCAAAGGCCGTTGTAGAAAATGAAGAGCTGATGGAGACGCTGTTTGAAAAGAAACACCTTCCAATTAAGCAGCTAGAATCAAAGGTTTCAGTTAGTCGTAAAACGATAGAGAGAAATCGAAAATACATTATTGCAATGGCAATCATTTTATCTAGCGACTATGTCTATTTAAAAGATTATCTAAAAGGGGTGCTCGAGAGTTGAAAAAGGGGATCGTTATGGATGTGAACGATGATTATGTTACGATGCTAACCCCTGATGGTGAGTTCGTAAAAGCCAAACATACTAAAAAGAGCTATGAAATTGGCGAAGAAATAGCCTGTTTTCCAATCGACGTGCGGGTAAGGAATGCTTCAAAGCCGCAGTTTTTTCAGGTAAGGAAATGGCGTTATGCGTTAGTAAGTTCTTTAGTTGCAATTTTATTTTTATCTTTATTTATTCCTTTTTCAACGCGTAATGAAGTGTATGCATACATGTCCATCGATATTAATCCAAGCTTTGAAGTTGGATTAGACGAAAACCTACAAGTCATAAGCTTAGAAGCTTTAAATGACGAGGCGAAAAAACTGCTTGAATCCATTCCAGATTGGAAAAATAGCACGTTAGACTCAATCACAGAAGAAATCATTGAACATAGTAAAAATAGTGGCTATCTCAAGGACGGTAAGCAAGTTTTAATTACCACAGTTGTGACGGACTCGCATGATACAAAAATAGACCGTGAACTTGAGCAAGGTATTGAAGAAATAAAAAAAGAATATAAAAAGGAACAAATTGCAGTTACCTCAATAACAAGTACGGTTGAAACAAGGAAAGCTGCACAAGAAAAGGGGATCTCGACGGGGAAACTGCTAATTGAAAAAGATAAAGTTCCTAAACCAGTACAAGAAAAGAAAGTACAGCCTGTTCGCCAAGAGAAAAAGAATCAACAGAAAAAGGCATATGAGCAGAAAGAGATAAACAAATTTAAAAACAATCAAAAACAACAGGCTGAAGAAGTTAAGGAAGAACTAAAAGAGAAAAAAGAACAGATAAAAGAAAAAGTCAAAAACAATATTGAAAACTCCAATATGCCAGCCCACTTAAAAGAAAAAAAATTAGAGAAAATTGAAGAGAAGTGGGAAAAGAAGAAGCAAAAACAAGAAGAAAATTGGGAAAAAAAGTCACGTAAGAAGGAAGAAAAAAAACGGGATAAAGAAGATAGATGGGATAAAAAAGAAAATAACAATCGTGGCAAAGACAGAAAGCATGACGATGATGACGATTAAAAGCCGAGGCAAATTTGCCTCGGCTTCGTCCATTTTATGAAGTTATTATTCTCCGCCTCTTAATTGGTGTTGTGCTTGGGAAACGAGGCGTTTTGTAATTTCGCCGCCTACAGAACCATTTGATCGTGATGCTGTATCTGAACCAAGCTTAACACCGAATTCTTGGGCTATTTCAAACTTTATTTGATCTAAAGCCTGTTCAATTCCAGGAACAAGCAATTTATTACTACTTCTAGCCATTTAACTCACTCCTTTTTAGATATAAACAACGTTTAATTCGTTGTATGTTTAGTATGAGAATATAATTAATTTCAATACTGGAAATGCATACTAATCATCATATCGGAAAAGTATCAAGACAAAAGTCTTTTTAATTGACCGTTCGTTTACACAAAAAAGACTTTTAAAATGGTAAGTAATTCTTTAATATAAAGGAATAGATTTCGCAATTAGGTTAGGGTGACAGAAAAATGTGGAAAAAATTAAATTTGTATTTCAACGATCTCTCTCCAGCTCAATTAATTTTTGCATTCTATCTATTGGCTGTTACGATTTCCGTTATATTACTTAGTCTTCCTTTTGCTATTAAGGAAGGGGTGAAGGTCGACTTCATTGATACGTTGTTCACAGCTGCAAGTGCAGTAAGTGTAACAGGATTAAGTGTAATTTCAGTCAAAGATACATATACCGTTTCTGGTATTTTTATTTTGATTTTCGTTTTACAGGTTGGCGGGATTGGAATTATGACAATGGGTACTTTTATTTGGTTATTATTTCGTCGGAAAATTGGTCTTCGTGAAAGACGATTAATTATGGTTGATCAGAATCAATCACAGTTATCAGGTTTAGTAAATCTTCTTAAACAAATTATTATTATTATGGTTATTATTGAGTTGTTTGGAAGCTTGATTTTAGGTCTTTATTTTATGCAGTTTTTTGATACTTGGCAGGAAGCTTTTATTCAGGGTATTTTTGCCGCAGTTAGTGCGACCACGAATGCAGGGTTTGATATTACAGGGACCTCTTTAGTGCCTTATGCAAACGATTATTTCGTCCAATTTATTACAATTATACTAATCATTTTAGGCGCAATTGGTTTCCCAGTCTTAGTCGAAATCAAGGATTTTCTTTTTCAAAAACAAGGAAGATATCGGTTCTCACTTTTCACGAAGCTTACGACTGTTACATTTTTATCCTTAGTTGTTTTTGGTACGATAATGATTCTACTATTGGAATTTAATCATTTCTTTAAAGGAATGAACTGGCATGAAACCTTCTTCTATGCCTTATTTCAATCGACAACAACTAGAAGTGCTGGTCTTGCAACAATGGATGTAAATCAATTTTCGGAGCCTACATTACTGTTTCTGGGTGCCATGATGTTTATTGGAGCTTCGCCCAGCTCTGTTGGTGGAGGAATTCGTACCACGACATTTGCAATTAATATATTGTTTTTATATCACTTTGCAAGGGGAAACAAGAATATTAAAATCTTCAAACGTGAAATTCATGAAGACGATATTAGAAAATCACTTATAGTCACGATCTTTGCTTTTTTTACTTGCTTTATTTCTGTATTTTTATTAAGTATTACTGAGGACTTTACCTTTACGGAAATATTCTTTGAGGTAGCATCTGCTTTTGGTACATGTGGTTTATCAATGGGGGTTACGCCAGATTTAAGTAATTTCGGAAAAATACTGATTATGTTATTAATGTTTATCGGACGGGTAGGTATCTTAAACTTTATCTTCATTATCGGAAAGAAAGGAAAGGATGTAAATTACCACTACCCGAAAGAGAGACTAATAATTGGATAATAAAAAAGAGCACCGATTTGAACTGCCCCGTAAATGTTAGACACTCTAATCTAACGTTTACGGGGTGTTTTTATGGCTAAATTTACAATAGAAAAGAAATTAGAAGTTGTCCAAAGGTACTTAAATAATGAGGGTGGATATGGGTATCTTAGTAAAATGTTTGGAATATCTAAAAGCACAATAAAAAAATGGGTTTTACAGTATCAATATCATGGTGGAAAAGGGCTAATAAAAAGCTATACAAACTATACTGTTCAGTTTAAACTAGACGTACTACAATATATGAACGAACAAGGGACATCTCTATATGAAACAGCTGCTATTTTCAATATTCCATCTCCCAGTACCATAATTACTTGGAAAGTGAAGCTTGAAACCAAAGGATTGGATGCCCTTAAAGTGAAGAAAAAGGGGCGTCCATCTATGGAAAAAGAATCAAAGAAGCTAGCACCAGTTGAAGGATCAGTTGAAGCACTACAAGCGAAAATTGAACGTTTAGAAATGGAGAACGCCTATTTAAAAAAGTTGAATGCTTTAGTTCAAATGCAAGAAAAGTTACAAACAAAATCAAAGCGCAAGTAATTTTTGAACTAAAGCATAAGTATGAAGTTGTGGATCTTGTTGAAGTCGCTGACATTAAACGTAGTACGTATTATTATTGGGAGAAAAGATTAAACCAACCTGATAAGTATGCGAACGTTAAAGAAAGTATTAAAGAGATATTTCATGAACATAAGGGTCGTTATGGACACCGTCGGATCACGATAGAACTAGAGAAACGAGGGTTTAAACACGATAAAAAAACCATCAATGGTTTAATGAATGATATGGGCTTACTATGCTTAGTCCGAATGAAAAAGTACCGTTCTTATAAAGGAAATGTGGGAAAAGTTGCTCCTAACATCCTAAATCGCGATTTTTCGGCAGAGAAAGTGAATCAAAAATGGGTAACTGATGTGACGGAATTCCACCTATTCGGTGAAAAGCGTTACCTCTCTCCAGTACTTGATTTGTGTAATGGTGAAATCATTGCTTATAATGTCATGAAACGTCCTGTTTATAAATTAGTGGGTGAAATGTTAGACCAAGCAATAGAACGTATTCAACCAGGAGATCAAGTGATTCTTCATTCAGATCAAGGCTGGCAATATCAAATGAGACAATATCAAGTGACATTAGAACAGCACCAAATTACGCAGAGTATGTCCCGAAAGGGAAATTGTTTGGACAATGCGGTCATGGAAAACTTCTTTGGCTTATTAAAGTCCGAACTCCTTTATCTACAGGAATTTGACAGTATAGAACATTTTGAAAAGGAATTAGATGATTATATTCACTATTACAATCACAAACGAATAAAGGCAAAATTAAAAGACTTGAGTCCTGTAGAAAATCGAACTCAAATCTTAAAAGTTGCGTAAAATATGTGTCTAACTTATTTGGGGCAGTTCAATTCGGGTGCTCTTTTTTGGATAGCTTTTTCTATTTAGTCGTTTCCATAGCTAGTGTCTTTTGATGGATGCATGAATGGAACTCCTTTAGGTTGTTTTTTACTTTCAAGTAATTCACGATTCTCGGTTGTATTCCAGCCGATATCGTTTGTTGGATGTACCCACTGGTCTCCGGCCATAATTTCTGGATCCACTTCATCGCTCCAATTATTCAATGGTGAATGGGGGGAGTCATAAAGACTATCGCCTATGACCACTCCATGTTCGTTAACAAATGGTTCCTCCATTTTGATTCCAGTACCTTTAAAGGATGGAGCTGAAATTTGATGGGGCATCGTTTCGTCTAAAATTGGTGATTCAATCTCTTCTGATTGTTTTTTCTTTTTTGTCAATCTTATACACCTCACCTATCTATTTTCTATAGTGTTTGCAACAACCAGAAATTTATAAAATGTAAGGTTTAGAAAGAGGTGTATTTTACCACCTATGTAGATGACATTCACGGTAAAAACTACAGATGAAAAGGGGGTAAAAACGATGAAACGTAAAGTGAAGTTTGATGCAGCAAGAAAGAGTAATTTTACACCAAAAGAAAGTATGCCTGATACAGAATTTTCAGCAGAAGCAGATTATGAAAATCCAATGAAGGGTGCAAATCGTAATTCCAAAAAAGGAAACAGCACTGGCGAGTAGTCCTCAAAAAAGGAAAAAAGAGTCAGCCAGGCTGACTCTTTCTTATGAAACTTTTCGAGAATACACTTTTGCTTGTCTTTCAATCGGATCAAAATAAACGAGTAAATACGTATCTTGTAATTTGATCTCACCTGTTTGTTTATAAGTCTCAAGGTCAAATGGTATTTTTTCAACAACTGTATGCTTGTATAAATCTTTTTCTTGAAGTTCTAGTCTGCTGAATTCCTCACCTAGAGCAGTCGGTTCCTCCACAATCTCCTGATAGAAGTTTGCACGATCTTGCTTACTTACAAGGTCTTCCCACCAAGGTTTACGTGGCTTGTATTTTTGATTTCTTAAATAATCATATTTCATGATAGCTTCTATAACCGGGAGCTGATATTGGTTTGTCGCTTGTAAAAATTCATAGAGCCGCTTGAATAAATCCTCTAACTGGTGACCAATTCGAGACCATCCACGCTCATCCCAATACGTACCAAAGTCTTGGAAGAAATCAAATGGTGTCTCAAAACTATGAGTAACCAAAAACTCCACCGTCTCGTTCATTCGATGGTCATTCCAATATTTTTCAAGTACATCCTCTACCTGCTTAATTCTTGTTATATCCTCAAAACTCAAAACATTATTTCCTAGAATCTCATAAGGTGAGTGATCCATATAGATATAATCGTGCTGTGCTGCAGTGATTCGTACTCCTGTACCACGAAGCATTTTTAAAAAGCCAAGCTGAAGCTCCTCGGGACGCATTTCAAACACATCATTAAATGTTTTTCGGAAGGATTGATAATCTTCCTCAGGTAGACCGGCAATCAAATCTAAATGCTGATCGATTTTTCCGCCTTCTTTGACCATCATTACAGTCCGCTGCAGCTTTGTAAAGTTTTGCTTGCGTTTAACCAATTCATTTGTTAAATCATTTGTTGATTGAACCCCGATTTCAAATCGGAACAGCCCAGCAGGTGCATTCTTATTTAAAAAGTCAATGACTTCAGGTCTCATAATGTCTGCTGTAATTTCAAATTGAAAAACAGTACCTGGACGGTGTTCATCAATTAAAAACTGAAACATTTCCATCGCATAGCTTCTGCTAATATTGAAGGTGCGGTCAACGAATTTTATTGTTTTAGCACCATGGTCCATTAAGAAACGAATGTCATCTTTAATTTTTTCACGATCAAAATAGCGGACACCAACTTCAATGGAGGAAAGGCAAAATTGGCAATTAAATGGACATCCACGACTTGTCTCAATGTAAGTCACTCGTTTTGATAAATGTTCGAGGTCTTCTTCAAACCGAAAAGGTGATGGTAATTCTTTAAGATTGAGCTTATTTCGTTGTGGATTGATTTTCAAACGATCTTCTTTACGGAAAGCGACACCACTGATGTCATCTTTACTTTCATTATCACGAATCGCAGTCAGTAGATCTTTAAAAGTTTCCTCTCCTTCACCCATGACAATGTAATCAACCTCGGGTATGCGCTCAAGCCATTCATGAACATCATAAGTCACCTCAGGGCCGCCAAGGATAATGATTAGCTCCGGATTTATTTTTTTAAGCATTTTGATGACTTTAATCGTTTCTTCGATATTCCAAATGTAACAGCTAAAGCCGATAATATCCGGCTTTTTTCGATACAAGTCAGTAACGATGTTCATTGCAGGGTCCTTAATTGTATATTCCGCGAGTGTAACATCAAATTCAGGTGCTGCAAAAGCCTTTAAATATCGAATCGACAGACTTGTATGGATATACTTTGCATTTAACGTACTTACAACAATATTCATTTTTTTACTCCTTATTTTAAAAACACTATGATTAACTAATATATTCTACCACATGAGGCTACTTGCACCAAATACAAGTGAATATTCCTTAGTTTAATTCTCAGAATTCATTCCAAAGTCCGATAATTTCTACTATAATAAAGAATAGCGAAACAGAGATTTTGTCGAAATATCTAAAATAGAGAAAAGAAGTAAACAAGGGGGTAGGCTCTTGAAGGGGTCAATAAGGGAGAAACGGGAAAAGAACGAACATAGAAAGTTACCAACAAAACTAGCAGCATGGTGGCATAATTTGAAGATTGGTAATAAATATGGAGTGGCATTTACGATTACCATTCTTTTATTTTGTTTATCGGCATTAGTCATTTTTGTACAGCTGCATCAAGTAAATAATGAAATGAAAGAAGTGAAAAAAAGCGGCGAGCAATCCATAATGATTACTGAAATTGCTAGTGTTTTCAACCAGCTAGGAAGCGAGATTAGTATTTACATACAAGATAGTAATGGAAAACACGTTACAGCATTTCAAGATTTAAGTAAACGATATGACAAATTATCTGATGAACTTAAGCCTTCTCTAACAACTATAGAGCTTCAGCATTATAACAAGGTTGGAGAAAATAAGCAAAAGCTCACCACTTTATTTGATGAGAAAGTTTTTCCAGCGGTTGTCTCGGCAAATAAGCTTAGTTCAATAGAAGCTAGTAAGGAAGCTGAACAAATAATTAAAGATACTGTCAGACAATTGGATCAGATGAGAGCGAACATGAAAGTAAAAAGTGAACGTGCCATTACAGTAGCAAATTCGAATGTAACTGGAACGGCTATTGTTTTACTTGTTTCAATAGTCATATCGACGATAATTGCTATTTTAAGCCTAGTGATAATCGGTAGAAATATTGGAAAGCAGCTTAAAAAATTGATTGGAATTTCGAATCGAATTGCAGAGGGTAACCTAAATGTCGATGTCATTCAAGTGAAAGGACATGATGAAATAGGGTTGCTCAGCAAGTCATTGAACGTAATGAATGAAAGCCTTCGGTCGATGATTCGCGAAATTACAACGGTTTCCGAGCAAGTAACTACAAAGAGTTCCGAATTAATGATCTCGTCAAGTGAAGTGAAAGCAGCGAGCCAGCAAATTGCGTCTACCGTCCAAGAGTTATCAACAGGGGCTGAAGAGCAGGCTAACTCCTCTACACAATTAGCTAAAATGATGGATGATTATGCTGAGAAAATTAAGACAGCAAATCAAAGTGGAATCCAAATCAATGAGTCGTCACAAAACGTATTGGATATGACGAAAAAGGGCCATGAATATATGAGTGCCTCAACAGAGCAAATGAATAAAATAAACAACATCATGCAATTTTCCGTCGAAAAGGTAAAAGGACTAGACGAACAAACAAAACAAATATCTACCCTTGTTAAGGTCATCCGAGATATTGCAGATCAAACGAATCTGTTGGCACTTAATGCAGCAATTGAAGCAGCACGAGCAGGAGAACATGGAAGAGGATTTGCAGTTGTTGCAGATGAGGTCCGGAAATTAGCTGAACAAGTATCTCATTCAGTTAAAGACATTACTGAAATTGTAAATAGCATTCAAAAGGAATCAAATTCAGTTGCTCAGGGTTTATTAAATGGATACAGTCAGGTAGATGAAGGGTCCAAACAAATTCAAATAACTGGTCAAACGTTCCAAGATATTTATGATGCTGTTACAGACATGGTTAAGCGTATCCAAACGATCTCAGAAAATCTTGATACAATTACAAGTAATACGGTGGAAATGAATGTATCGATTGATAATATTGCTGCAGTTTCAGAGCAGTCAGCAGCTGGAGTTGAACAAACGTCTGCCTCCGTTCAACAGACCACGAGTACGATGGAAACAATTTCTGACCATTCAGAGCTGTTATCTCATTTAGCAAATAGACTAAACACCATGATTACTAAATTCAAACTATAAGGCGGATAAGCCAGTGCACTAATCAAAGCACTGGCTTTCTATTTAGAAAATATAGGATTTCCAAAATGTTTCAGGGTTTTGTAAAATAAAAGTAGAGAAGGGAGTACTGCGCGATGTATAAATATAGTGAAATGAAAACCGATATATTTGGAACCATTTATATCCTTGCCTATGAAATGGAATTAGTGGACATCTCACTTTCTGAAGAGGACTGGGAGGTGGCTAATAAAAAGTACGATGCTTCCTATGCTCCGGATGATGCTACTATCGTTAAAATTAAAAATCAGCTTGAGGAATATTTTAGCGGGGAACGAAAGATATTCAGCCTCCCAATTAAATTTCGTGGTACAGTGTTTCAAGAACAGGTGTGGAATGAACTTTTAAATATTCCATACGGTGAAACTCGCTGTTACGCGGATATTGCGGATGCCATTGATAATCCAAAAGCCGTTCGTGCGGTTGGACAAGCCAACAGGAAAAATCCAATTCCGATTGTAATTCCATGCCACCGTGTAATTGGAAAAGACAAGTCATTGACGGGATACTCTGGTACACGAACAGATTTAAAAGAAAAATTGTTGGAATTGGAAGGCGTGTTTTAAAGATCTTTCAAATCAAAAATCCAGTGTGCCTTCACACTGGATTTTCTTATAATCTATTATCTTTCAAACACCTGCTGGATTTCCGTTCTTAGCTCACCTTGTAAAATTCCTTTTTCCGTAATAATGGCTGTAATAAGTTCATTTGGTGTAACATCAAACGCTGGATTGTATACTTTTACTTCTTCTGGTGCGACGCGAACACCACCCAAATGAGTCACTTCTTCTGGATTTCGTTCCTCAATCGGAATTTCTTTTCCACTTTCCAATGTCACGTCAAACGTAGAAAGAGGTGCCGCGACATAAAAAGGAATACCAAATGTTTTTGCTAAAACCCCCAAATTGAATGTTCCGATTTTATTGGCAGTATCCCCATTTGCTGTAATTCGATCAGCACCTACAATGATCGCATCAATGCCTTTTTCCAAAATTGTATGGGCGGCCATATTGTCCGTAATGAGTGTTACATCCACTCCTGACTGAAGTAGTTCCCAAGTTGTTAACCGAGCTCCTTGTAATACTGGCCTTGTCTCAGATGCATAGACTGATAGATTAATGCCTTGTTGTGCAGCAAGATGGAATGGTGCTAGTGCAGTTCCATAACGAGCTGTTGCGATTGAACCCGCATTACATATTGTCAACACCTTGAATCCATCTTTGAATAGAGAAAGTGCATATTCACCAATTTGGCGGCAAACCCCTTCATCTTCTGCTTGAATTCGAATCGCCTCATGGACAAGTGTTGTTTTTGCTTCATTCACTGACTTTAAAGCTTCGATACTTGCAACTAGACGGTTTAATGCCCAAATTAGATTTACAGCGGTAGGGCGTGAGCTTGCTAAGTATTCTTTATCTTTTTGGAGTCTTTCCTTGAATTCTTGTATGGATGTTACATCATAGCCTTGAGCAGACAATGCTAAACCAAACGCAGCAGTAATTCCTATTGCTGGAGCTCCACGGACTTTTAATGTGGTAATACTGTCCCAAACATCCTCAATTGAAAAAAGGTCGATAAATACAGTTTCCAACGGAAGCTTTGTTTGATCTAATAGTTTGATATGTGTTTCATTCCACTGAACAGATTGAGGAACTTTTTTTGTGTATGTCATGTTGTCACTCCTTAGCTGTTTTTTCTACATAGTTTCGTAGAGTTCCAAGTTCCTTGATTGACTTGCGTTCTTTTATTAATTCTTTTCCTAAACGTAGTGCATGCTGTTTAGTTGCGATTTTTTGTTCAATGCTTTCAATGCCATCTAAGTCAGCAACATGTGCAAGGCCGATTGTTCGACGTATCACTTCACAGCCAGCAAAACCAATTGCATCTTCAAAAGTTTGCTCAAGAACATATTCCAAATAACCTTCCGTATCACGATAAAGTTCAACCGCTTCATTTTTCCAAAGGTCTGAGAAAGTCCAGGAAAACACTTCCCATGTTCTTTTGATATGTTCGTATAATGGCTCACGGTACTCAGAATCTCTTGAAATTGCATTTAATAATAGATTTGCAATAAATTGCCCGATATCAAAACCGAGTGGGCCAAAATAGGCAAATTCAGGATCAATAACTTTCGTCTCAGTTTCACTAGCGAATATACTTCCTGTGTGTAAATCGCCATGTAATAGAGCATCTGCTTGAGTTAAGAACTTCTGCTTTAACTTTGCAATTTCAAGCTTCAGCGGTTGGTCAGCCCAAATTTGTTCAACATCATTCTGTAATTCCTCTTCGAAACTATTTGTATCGATATCGAAAAATGGATCTGTAAAAACAAGATCCTCCGTAATTTTACAAAGGTCAGGATTTATAAATTTTTGAACCAATATTTTTTTCTTCGATGGCTCTAGTCCAAAGTCTGAAGTGTAAAATAATGTTTTAGCTAAAAATGTTCCAATATGCTCAGATAAAAGCGGGAAGTTTTTACCTTCAATGAGACCTGCTCTTGAGATTTGCAAGTGGGAGAGGTCTTCCATCACAGTAATAGCTAGAATCTCATCAGAATAATAAACCTTTGGTACAAGAGTTGGCACATAATCAGCTGCTGCTAATAATGCATTTGCTTCAATTGTTGCTCGCTTTAAAGATAATGGCCAGCTTTCACCAACCACCTTTGCATATGGTAAAGCTTGCTTAATAATAATGCCATTTCCTTCTTCTTCGGTGATATGGAAAACTAGATTTAAATTTCCATCCCCAATTTCTCTGCATTTTAAAAATGTTCCTTCTTCAAACAAACCTAAACGAATGGCCAATGCCACCGCAGTGCTTTCTGTTAATGGTTCGTAAATCGATTGATATGAAATTGACATATTTATATTCCTCCAGAAGTATTATTTAATAGTGTGGAGGCTTTTCTAAAAACGGAAAAGCCTCTTTCATTGAAAGAGGCTTGAAGACACGGCTTCGCACCTCTTATCTGCCAAGAAGATCAAATGAGCCTTCAGCGAATTTGCGCACAGATTTTTTCGAGCTTGCTCGAAAATTTACCTTTGAAAATCTGTTGCATCCGCCGGAGGCTATAACTTTATTCAGTCTGGTTTTAAGCATGACTGAATAAAGTTATTCACTTCCTGCTGGAATTAGCACCGTGCCTTGTGGGTTTCCCCAGCGCTAAAAAATAGCGCCCCACCTTGCGATGGATTTACGGTCGGTTGCTGGGCTTCATCGGGCCAAGTCCCTCTGCCTACTCTTGATAAGAGATCAAATTAATTGATATTCTATTATATGTTGATACTGAAGAGAATGATATCAACGAATGTACATAATTGTCAATATATTTTTATTTCTATGAATGATAAAAATTAGGACGACGATCCTGGAAGATAGGAATTTGTTTTCTCACCTCTTTTACCTTGCTAAGGTCGATTTCTCCAACTAGAGTTGTGCTTTCAGTACCTGCTTCAGCAATAATGTTTCCCCAAGGGTCGATAACCATCGAATGACCTCCGAATTCATTATTAGGATTACTTCCAACACAATTACATGCAACAACATAGCACTGATTTTCAATCGCTCGACTAAGGAGTAATGTTCGCCAATGCTCAAGGCGAGGAAGTGGCCATTCTGCTACCACGAATAAAACTTCTGCGCCACTTGTTGTATGTGCACGAATCCATTCTGGGAAGCGAATGTCGTAACAAATCACACCAGCTGCTGGTACATTTTCAATTATGAAATCGCCTTTTGCTTCACCGGCCTTTAAATACAAATGTTCATCCATTAGCTTGAATAAATGTAGTTTGCTGTATTCACTTAGCAATTCTCCGTCTCGATTAAAGACAAACATCGTATTTGTCACACCTTGCTCCGTCTTTTTGGCTACAGAGCCTGCTACAATATTTACAGAGTATTGTTTTGCTAAGGTTTTTATAAACGTTTTTGTTTCATCGCCATTTTCATCTGCAATTTCATCTAATCTTGTTAAATCATATCCAGTCGTCCAAAGCTCTGGAAGGATGATAATATCAGGTTTGTCCTGATTCATTGTCTTTTCGATTTCTTTAGAAATTTGGGCAAAATTCTCTTGCGGTTTACCGAATTGAATATCATACTGTATACAAGCAATTTTAAGATTCATTTGGTATCCTCCCAGTGAAAATAATACTTTACAAGTTAACTCTAACAATATATTATTTTTGGTTAGTATTTCAAGTATTTTGAAGAAGGTGTAGATATGAAAAATTTCCAACAATCTGAAACCCTGCAAAAATTACCGAAACAGTTTTTTGCTTCTCTTGTAGCTAAGGTGAACAATGTAGTTGCCCAAGGGCATGATGTAATAAATTTAGGTCAGGGGAATCCTGACCAACCAACACCTCAACATATTGTTGAAGCTCTTAAAAAGGCTGCCGATCAGCCTAAATTTCATAAGTATTCTCCATTTCGTGGCCATACATTCTTAAAGAAGGCAGCGGCAGAATTTTACCAACGTGAATATGGTGTTGAACTTGACCCTGAAACAGAAATCGCGATTTTATTTGGTGGAAAGGCTGGATTGGTAGAGATTCCACAATGTCTATTAAATCCTGGGGATGTTGCATTAGTACCTGACCCTGGTTATCCAGACTATTGGTCAGGTGTTGAGCTTGCAAGAGCTGAAATGGCCTATATGCCTCTGAAAGAAGAGAATTACTTTCTACCAGATTACACAGAAATTGATTCAGAAAAGCTTGAAAAAGCAAAGGTAATGTTCTTAAATTACCCGAATAACCCAACAGGGGCTATTGCAACGAAAGAATTTTTTGAAGATACAATTTCTTTTTCGAAAGAACATAATATTTGTGTGGTACATGATTTTGCATATGGTGCGATTGGATATGAGGGGAAAAAGCCGATCAGCTTTTTGGAAGTTGAAGGTGCCAAAGATATCGGTATTGAAATGTACACACTTTCAAAAACCTATAATATGGCAGGCTGGAGAGTGGGCTTTGCGGTTGGAAACCCAAGTGTAATTGAAGCAATAAATCTAATTCAAGACCATATGTACGTGAGTTTGTTCAGTCCCGTTCAAGTAGCAGCTGCAGCCGCACTGACCGAGTCACAGGACTGTGTAAAAGAATTAGTAGACAAATATGAATCAAGACGGAATGCATTCATTGGTGCCTTAAAAGACATCGGATGGGATGTGAACGCACCTGAAGGCTCATTTTTCGCATGGTTACCTGTACCTAAAGGTTACACATCAGTTAGTTTTGCAGACCTATTACTAGAAAAAGCTCATGTTGCTGTAGCACCAGGAATCGGCTTTGGTGAATATGGCGATCGATATGTACGTGTTGGTCTTTTAACTGACGAAAATAGACTTGTTGAAGCTGCAAATCGAATTAAAAAACTAAACTTGTTTAAATAACCATTAAAATTTAAAAGTTAAAAAATGTTTGACAAGAAAAATAATTCCTGTCATAATCCTAATTAAATTCAATTTCGTAAAAATTAAATTTAGATTGAGCTTACTTAAAACATGGCTCAATATAATAATAGAATCTATTTTCTTATTAAGAGCAGGTGGAGGGACTAGCCCAGTGAAGCCCGGCAACCGACTTACAAATTGTAAGCACGGTGCTAATTCTTGCAGCATTAAGCTGAGAGATAAGAAGATGTTAGTTTGCTAACCTCTTCTTATGAAGAGGTTTTTTTCGTCTTATGGAACATTTTGAAATGAGGGTTGAAAAATGAGTGAAGTGATTGCTACGTATTTGGTGCATGACACCGGGGACAACTTAGTGAAAAAAGCTGAAGGTATCGCACTCGGCTTAACAATCGGCTCTTGGACAAATTTACCAAAAATAGAACAAAACCAACTTAAAAAGCATAAAGGTATAGTAATAAGTGTCGAGCATTTAGATTCAGACAACAGAGCAAGTCAATATTTAGGAAAGCAAGTAAAAAAGGGAATTATTAGAATAGCATACCCAAGCGCTAATTTTAGTGCAGACCTACCGGCTGTTTTAACAACTACCTTTGGTAAGCTTTCCTTGGATGGGGAAGTTAAACTATTAGATTTGGAGTTTTCTAGTGAATTAAAATCCACATTCCCTGGTCCGAAATTTGGAATTGAAGGCATTCGTGCAAAACTTGGAGTATATAATAGACCGCTGGTAATGAGTATTTTTAAAGGGGTCATTGGAAGAGACATAGCCTATCTCAAGGATCAGCTTCGTGAGCAGGCACTCGGTAGTGTGAATATCATCAAGGATGATGAAATACTCTTTGAGAACACGTTAACACCTTTGGAAACAAGAATCACTGAAGGGAAAAAGGTACTTGAAGATGTGTTCAAAGAAACCGGACAACGGGCACTTTACGCTGTAAACTTAACCGGAAGAACATTCGAATTAAGGGAAAAAGCTAGGAAGGCAGTAGAGTTAGGTGCTGACCTACTATTGTTTAATGTTTTTGCTTACGGAATTGATGTACTTCAAAGTTTAGCAGAAGACCCGCAAATTTCAATACCAATTATGGCCCATCCAGCTGTAAGTGGGACACTCACTCCTTCTGAGTTTTACGGATTTTCTAATAAGCTATTACTAGGAAAATTACTTAGATATGCTGGGGCAGATCTTGTCTTGTTCCCTTCACCATATGGTAGTGTTGCGCTTGAAAGAGAACAGACACTAGCAATTGCAGAAGAGTTAACAAAAAATGATGAGGTATTTAAACCAACATTTCCTGTTCCTTCAGCCGGAATCCATCCAGGCCTAGTGCCACTACTAATCAATGATTTTGGAAAAGATAGTGTCATCAATGCCGGTGGCGGTGTTCACGGACATCCTGATGGTGCAATTGGGGGCGGAATGGCCTTTAATGCTGCAGTTGATGCAGTACTAGGTGGAAAGACACTTATTGAATTTGCAAAAAATAGCCCTGAGCTTAAAAAGGCAATTGAATTATGGGGATATAAAGAGGTATAAAAATGAATAAACCAATTATCTTCTGTGATTTTGATGGTACAATCACGAATACTGATAACATTATTGCCATCATGAAAAGATTTGCTCCCCCTGCATGGGAGGAGATCAAGGACCAAGTTCTCTTACAAACAATCCCGATACAGTTGGGAGTGAGTAGAATGTTTGCGCTTTTACCATCAGCATCGCGTAAGGAAATTACAGACTATATACTCAACCATGCAGAAATACGAGAAGGATTTAAGGAATTTGTTGCGTTTACAAAAGAAGAGGAAATTCCCTTATACATTGTCAGCGGTGGGATTGATTTTTTTGTAGAGCCATTGCTTGACGGACTCGTTCCAAAAGAGCAAATTTACTGTAACAGATCCGATTTTACAAATGAAAAAATAAAGATTGTATGGCCATACACTTGTGATGATGAGTGCACAAACGAGTGTGGCTGTTGCAAGCCAACGTTGATTCGTAAGTTTGCAAATCAGGACGATTTTAAGATCGTTATTGGTGATTCCATTACAGATCTTCAAGCGGCTAAACTTGGAGACAAGGTCATTGCTAGAGATTTTCTTGTCCAAAAATGTGAAGAACTTGGAATTAATCATTCTTCATTCCATTCCTTTTTTGATGTAATAGAGATTCTAAAAAAGGAGGTTCTAACAAATGCTTCGAATTAAGCAATGGACAGAGCTTGCAGATATAAAAGATGAACTTGCAGCGCGTGATTGGTTTATGGGGACAAGTGGAAATCTTTCCATAAAAGTATCCGACAATCCTATCACATTTCTTGTTACAGCAAGTGGCAAAGATAAAAAGAAAAGAACTGATGAGGACTTTTTATTAGTGGATGAAGCAGGTTATCCAGTTACTCCTACTCACTTGAAGCCTTCGGCAGAAACACTTCTGCATGTTGAAATCTATAACAAAACAAATGCAGGTTGTAGTCTTCATGTTCATACAGTTGATAATAATGTCATTTCTGAACTATATGCTGACAAAGGAGAAGTTGTATTCAAGGGGCAGGAAATTATTAAAGCGCTTGGTTTATGGGATGTGGATTCAGAAATTAGAATACCAATCATCCAAAATGATGCTGATATCCCTACACTTGCAAGAAATTTTGGCAAGTATGTCACTAGCGACTTTGGCGCCGTACTGATCCGAAACCATGGAATCACTGTCTGGGCTAACAATGCATTTGATGCAAAAAAACATTTAGAAGCATATGAGTTTCTTTTTAGCTATCATTTAAAACTATTAGCATTAGCCCCTTTAAGGGTATAAAAAATTCACGAGGTGAGAAAAATGGCAAATATTAAATTACGTAATACAGGTGAGAGACTAGAGGAACAAGAAGAGGTAGCAGCATTTTTAGAAGAACAAGGTGTCCTTTATGAACATTGGGATACTAACAAAATACCAGAGGAATTAAGAGGAAATTGTAGAATTACGGATGAGCAAAAAGATCAAATCCTATCGATTTACGAAGCAGAAATCAAATCACTTGGTGAGCGTAACGGATATCAAAAATGGGATGTCATCGCATTGTCCGATGCTACTCCTAATCTTGATGAGCTTTTAAAGAAATTTGAACAAGTACATGTTCATACAGAAGATGAAGTACGTGCAATCGTAGCAGGACATGGAATTTTCATTATTAAAGGAAGTGGCGATACTGGCTACTTTGATGTTGAATTAGAGGCAGGGGATGTTATTTCTGTTCCTGTTGACACACCACACTTTTTCACACTAATGGATGATCGTGAGGTCGTAGCAGTTCGATTATTTATTGATCCAACTGGTTGGGTAGCTCATCCATTCCAAGACCCAGAGTTTACAGGTACAAAATAGGAATAGAAGGAGCTTTATGGTATTTTCCATAAAGCTTTTTTATATCAAAATGTTTAGAATATTCTTTACACATTAGTGTAAATATGTTACATTTTTGTTCATTGGAAAAAGAAATATTCTGATGCATATACTATAGGTAGTTGGGAATTCTTTCTACTGTAAGAGGAGTGGAGACTATGAAAATTCGCTATAATTTTGTTGAAAAATCAGATGTAAAATATTGTAACGACGATTTTACCGTCCAACAAGCACTTCAATTTTTAAATGAAACAGGATATCGGTCTGTGCCGGTATTGTCAAAAAATGGTACAACATTTGAAGGTTTAATTTATAAAGTTGACATTTTAGAGTACCTCTATGAAAAGAATGGAGATGCAAATGGAAGTATTCTTACCCTTGTCGAAAGTAAGGATGCATTTGTTTACGATGAGGATTCCTTCTTTAAAACATTTTTAACAATTCGTCGTTTGCCGTTTATTGCGGTGCTTAACTCCGAGAAAGAATTTCTTGGAATTATTACACATTCTAATGTTATGGATGTCCTTGAGGATTCATTTGGTATGCGGACAGGTGGATATACTCTAACAATTGCTACGATTGAACATAAAGGTGCGATAAAAGATCTTGTATCTCTAATCCGTGACGTTAACATAGATGGAATGTTAACTCTGGATAATGGTGAAAAATACCTCCGTCGCATTATCCTAAATCTACCGGGAACTCTTGGAGAGGATAAGATTCAAGCTATCAAAAGGAAGCTCGAAACGAAAGAATTCCGTGTTACACATATCGATCGAATTAAATAAGAAAAATTTTAACCTATGGGTGAATTCCTGTAGGTTTTTCTATTGAAGTTTATGTCGGTTCCTGTATTATTTCGATTGTCGAAAAAGGTTGAATGGCAGCTTGGAAGCGATTTCGTACACAAATTTGTAAATTTTTTTAAGAAAAAAATGTCTATTTTTGCGAATCTATTTACATAAATAGTAGATTTTGTAATAATTCATAGAGTAGCAACTCAGCATGCACCAAAGGTAGTATTGGTTGGCATACGATAGTTGTATGCGGCGTTAGAATTTTCTAACGTGTGAATAAAGGAGTGGAAGTTTTGGAAACTAGACGTATAGATTACAAACAGATACTATTAGAGGATATTAATAGAAAAAGAGAAGAAATGATTGCTATCGCTAATAGTACGGGGTTTACAAGTAATGAAACAATTGAATGTAGTCAAGAACTTGATGAACTTATAAATATCTATCAACGAGCAGAAACAGCAGAACGAAACCATTCACTTTTTCGTCAGTTTTTAAAGAGAGTCATGTTATTTTTCTTACTTCAAAAAGTCAGCTATAAATCACAATCATAAAAAATATAACCTACCAAACAATTCATGAAAATGGATTGTTTATTTTTTTGCGAAGGGAAGAGGAATTTGCAAGGTTATGCCAAGACTCAATAAAAAAGGACGCATACGCGTCCTGAAAATTGTGTTATCCTGCATTATTCCACTCATTAAGCTTATGATCAGTAGGTAATAGGAAGGCCAATAATCCTAACAATGGAAGGAAGCCCATCATAATGATGGTTGGTGTTAACCCGATTGCGTCGATGATAGCACCAATCCCAACGCCGCCTATAGCCCCCATACCGAAGGCGAGGCCAACAATTAATCCTGACATCATTCCGATTTTTCCTGGAACTAATTCTTGAGCATAGACAACAGTAACAGAGAAGCTTGATAGTAGCATAAACCCAATAACTGTAACGAGCACGATTGCCACATGAGGACCAACAAACGGGAGAATCAGTGCTAATGGTGCTGTACCTAATAGAGAAACAATGATGACATTTCGTTTACCGAATTTATCAGCCAATGGTCCCCCAAAGAATGTTCCTAAGGCCCCTGTGGCTAAGAATAAGAAAATAAATATTTGTGCTTGTGAAATGCTGTAACCATATTTTTCAATTACATAAAATGAGTAAAAATTTGTGATGCTTGACATGTACCATGTTCGAGCAAATACAAATAGCACGAGAACAACTAATGCGAATTTGACAGCTTTCATGTTTCGCGGAGCAGCTGAAATGGCCTTTTTTACTTTCTTTTGAAGCTCAACTGTTTTTAGTGTTTTAGAATACCATTTAGCAATATATATAAGTAGTCCGACTGCAAGCGCAGCAACTAATGAAAACCAAATGGCCCCAAATTGTCCTAGTGGTACAAGGATTAAAGCAGTAATGACAGGTGCCAGAGCTTGACCTGAATTCCCCCCAACTTGATAAATCGATTGTGCCAATCCACGTCTGTTACCTGCACTCATGTAGGCAACACGGGACCCTTCGGGGTGGAAAATAGCTGAACCTATTCCAATAAATAGAACTGAAAGAATGATCGTTAAAAAGTTAGGTGCAAATGCGAGGCCAATGACTCCAAAAAAAGTAGAGGTTAATCCAATTGGCAAGGCAAATGGCATTGGTTTTTTGTCTGTATACCAACCGACAACAGGTTGAGCAACTGAAGATACAATTTGTAACGCAAAGGATATTAATCCGAGCTGCGTAAACGTTAATCCCATTGATTGTTCTAAAATTGGGAACATCGCTGGAATAATCGCTTGTATGGAGTCATTGAGCATGTGGACAAATCCAATGATAAATAAAATCCCATAAAGTGTTTTATTCGCGTCATTTTCAGTACTTGTAGCTTGTGTTTTTGCTGCGAGCATTTTATTTATTTCCCCTTTGTTACTTACCGATGAAGTAATTTTAATCAATATAATCCTTTACTCTATAAAAAACCTTTTTTTCAATTTTGTAAAGCGAAAATTCAAAATAAATTTAAGTAAATCAAGACAAAAATCAGCATTTTCTTCATTGAACAATTGCTTTACCTTGTTTGAAATTTCTGATAAATTTAATAGTAAGATAATATTCGCTTGAAGGAGGAGGCATGACATGAAATACAGAAGATTAGGACGTTCTGGTCTTAAAGTTAGTGAAATTAGTTTGGGTAGTTGGCTAACTTTTGGGAAAACAGTTGATGAATCAATGGCAACGAAAACCGTTCATAAAGCATATGAACTTGGAATAAATTTTTTTGATTCGGCAAATGTGTATGAGCGAGGGGAAGCAGAGCGAATCGTAGCAAGTGCATTAAAAGAATATCCGCGAGAGTCATATGTTATCGCAACTAAGGCATATGGTCCGATGGGTGATGGTCCAAACGATAGAGGCTTATCAAGGAAACACGTGATTGAACAGGTGAATGCAAGTTTAAAACGCATGGAACTAGATTATGTGGATGTGTTTTACTGTCACCGCTATGACGAAGATACTCCTCTGGATGAGACACTACGAGCAATTGACGATTTAATTAGGCAAGGAAAAATTCTTTATGTTGGTGTAAGCGAATGGAGTGCAGCTCAAATCCAGGAAGCTGTAGCCATTGCAGATAAGTATTTATTAGATCGAATTATTGTGAATCAGCCTCAATACAATATGCTCCATCGTGACATCGAGGATGAGATAATACCAGTTTGTGAGAAAAATGGAATTTCTCAGGTGGTATATTCACCGCTTGCCCAAGGGGTATTAACCGGTAAGTATAGAGGTGGTACGATTCCAACTGGTAGTAGGGGAGCAAACTCACAGGTAAATACGTGGGTGAAAAATATCATTAATGGAATTGTTTCAACTAAATTAGATCGTCTTGAAGAATTTGCAACAGAACTAGGTGTCACCTTACCGGAATTAGCTCTGTCATGGATATTAAGACAGCACAATATCGCGAGTACACTTGTCGGAGCGACAAATCCGGAACAAATTGAAGCAAATGCCAAGGCCACTGACCTAGTACTTGGATTTGAAGAGATTAAGAGAATCGAATCTATTTTGACTGTCTAGTCCCATAAGCATCAACAAACCCACTTTCGAGAAAGTGGGTTTGTTATTAATTAATCTTCGTGTAAAGGCAAGTGTACTTGAACTATAGTACCTTTACCTTCCACACTATCAATATTAATTGTTCCGTTATACATATTGACAATTCTTTTACAAATCACAAGACCGAGGCCAGTTCCAGTATCCTTATTTGTAAAAAATGGGGTATACACCTTTGAAAGAATATGTTTTGGAATACCGACACCTGTATCAGTGATTGATAATATACAAGATTTTCCCTCTTTTTGAATTGAAATTGACAGTTTGCCACCATCTGCTTGCATCGATTCTATTGCATTTTTGGATAGATTTAAAACAACCTGTTTAATATTATCATTTGAGCACATGATGTACATTGGCTTTTCCGAAAGATGTAAATCAAATTCCACATTATAGAGGTTTGTTTCAGATTGAATAATGGGTTGGACTTCTTTCACAATGTCATTCATATCATAACTTTTACGTTTGTCTGCGGTAGGTTTGCCAAGGATTAAGAACTCATTGACAATATCATTAATCCTTGTAATTTCTTGCTGAATGACCGAAAAATAAAATTGATCGTTCGGATCCTTATGTTTTTCACTTAATAATTGAATGAGTCCTTTAACCCCAGTTAAAGGGTTTTTTATTTCATGTGCGCTACTTGCTGCTAGTGTTCCGACTAATTCTAATTTCTGTAACTCATTTTCCTCTCGCTCACGAATAGTTTGGCGTTTGAGAAGAAGATATTTTCCAAGAAGAAAAAGAATATGAGTAAGGATCAATAAAATACCACTAAAAATCACTGAGTTTAAAATAAATATCTTTTTATTCGATAATGTTGTTCGTGGCCATGCTTCAACTGTCCAATTCACATTAGCTAGCTCCGTACTAATGATATCGCTATCAATCGAATGTGAATCTAAATTAGTGGTAATTAATTCCTGGCCAATCGGGTCGATGACTCTTAAAATTTCATCTGGTGCAAGAACCTTCAGTACGTTTTCTAAATAATCTAGGCGTAAGCTAAAGAGTACAACTCCTTTAACTTTATTCGATTTAATAACGGGTGTGGCGATTGTAACTATAAATCTTCCAGTTATTACTCCTTTATGCCCTGATGAGATGACTGTCCGTTTTGTTTGAAGCGCCTGTTGGAAATATTCGCGATAGGAAATGTTCACTTTATTATCTAAGTCGAGAGTAGACACAAGGATATCACCGTTTGGATTTGCCCAATATAGTCCAGAAAAGCGATCATCCTTTTTATGAATTGAATGTAGCATGTTCTTAATCTCTTCATTACTATTTTTGTTTTCAAAGACAATCCCAAGAGTTTCGGTGCTAGCTAAAGTTTCTCCAATAAACCGATCAATATAGCTAGATTGAAAGTTTACCATCTCTTTTGTTTTGGCTGTTTGGTTAATAATAGCCGTATTATAATGATAATTCGCAAATAAAATACTACCAATTGTGGTAGGTAAAATTACAATAATTAGATATACAAGACTATTTTTTAGAACTTTAGATTCTATTTTCAAACACATTCTCCTTGCCATTTTTCTGTAAAATTATTATATCAAAATGGCAAAGAGAAACATATTAAATTTGACAAAAGTAGTCAATTTCTGTCTAATGGTACATTAATTAGGGGTGAATGGAGAAAGTTTAATGTTAAAAGATTATTATTCTTAACCCCGAAAATTGGTAAAATTATGTATACTAAAATTGACCCTATACAAAAGAGGTAAAAAAATGAAATCGATATCAATTACCATTCTTGAAACGAGTGATGTACACGGCAATATTTTTCCAATTAACTATGGGAACAATGAGCCTGTTGGTCTTGGACTTACAAAGATTGCAACTGTGATTAAAGAAGAGAGAAGTCGTAATAGGAATACTATCGTTATTGATAATGGAGATTTAATTCAAGGAACACCTTTAACTTATTATTATGTAAGATCAGGTCGTCATAAACAAAATCCAATGATTAAAATATTGAATGATTTAAAATATGATGCAGTTGTTGTTGGAAATCATGAATTCAATTATGGGATCGATGTTTTACAGCAGGCGATTAAAGATTCAACTTTTCCATGGCTTTCTGCAAATATAGTAAATGAAGAAGGGGAGCCATTTATTGGAAGGCCATATATCATGGTTGAGCTTGAGGAAGGAATAAAGGTTGCGATTCTGGGTGTAACCACTCATTACATCCCGAATTGGGAGAATCCGGAACATATTAAAGGTTTAACATTTAATGATGCATTTGAAACAACAAAATATTGGGTGGGGAAAATCCGTAATGATGAAAATCCGGATTTGATGATTGTTTCCTACCACGGTGGATTTGAAGCAGATTTGGAAACCGGTGAGCCAACCGAAAAGATAACAGGAGAAAATCAGGGGTACCGAATTTGTAAAGAGATTGAGGGGGTTGACCTTTTATTAACTGGCCATCAGCATCGTTCCCTTGCCGGGAAAGTAAACGGCATCCCGATTGTTCAGCCAAGCTTTAATGGTCAGGCAATTGGTAAAATTACCCTAATCCTTACGAAAAATGAGAAAAAGTGGACCATTTCTGAATCTAGGCCTGAACTTATTTTCGTAAAAGATAAAAAAGCAGACGAAGGCTCAATTGAACTAGTAAATGAATATGAGGTTGCGACACAAGAATGGTTGGACAAACCAATTGGTCAAGTTATCGGAAATATGACAATTGATGATCCTTTAAAAGCACGCTTAAGGGATAATGCGCTTGTTGAATTTATTAACAAGGTGCAGATGGATGTCGCCAAGGTATCGATTTCAAATACAGCACTTTTTAATAATATAACGAAAGGTTTTCCTTCAAATATTACGATGAGAGACGTGGTCTCCAATTATATTTATCCGAACACGTTAACGGTCATTCGGATAACAGGGGATGACGTAAGAGCGGCACTAGAAAGAAGTGCAAGTTATTTTATTCTTGATAATGGAAAGGCAGCAGTCAACCCTTCATTCGCAACACCAAAGCCACAACATTACAATTATGATATGTGGGAGGGTATTGAATATATAATTGATATTTCAAAGCCTATGGGGGAGAGAGTAGTAAAGTTAAGTTTTAAGGGTGAACCCATTCAACCAGAAGGTGAGTATGATGTTGTCATGAACAACTATCGTGCAGGTGGTGGTGGTGAATATGTCATGTTCAAGGATAAGCCAGTTATTAAAGATATTCCACTTGATATGTCCGAGTTAATTGCAAACTATATCCTTAAAAGAGGAACAATTGAAGCCACTGTTGATGATAATTGGATGGTAATATGGTAATGAAAAACCCACGGATATGGTCCGGGGGTTTTCTTATGGTAATCCAGCTCAAACACCTAGCCCTTAGTGGTCACTTTACTCTACCTGCTGCAGAAGAAATGTACGAGAATAATCCACGGAGAACATATGTTCAGCTTAGTTTTGAGCCCTCATCAGGGTCCCACCTTGTCAGGGCTGTTTAAGGCACTTGCGCATTTATTCTTGTTCTACACCATTTGGCAGGATTAATATTTCTACACGACGATTTAGACTACGACCTTCTGGTGTGTCATTTGTCGCAACGGGCTCATATTCACCAAGGCCGCGAGCACTGAAACGGCTTGGATCAAGTTTTTCATTCTCTAATAAAATACTCATAAAATTAACGGAGCGCATGACGCTTAAATGCCAGTTGCTTTTAAACTCATGATTATTAATAGGGATAGTATCTGTATGTCCACTTACTATGATATTGCGAGGGGAATCCATAACTAACAACTCAGAAATTTCCCTTGCAATTTTAATATCCTCTGCACGAACCTTTGCACTTGCTGGATTAAAGAAGGCACCATCCTGAATGGTAACTAGCAAACCTTCTTCTGTTAAGCGCGTTTTAAGACTTAAATCTAAACCACTCTCGGTGATATAACCGTTAATTTTCTTTTGCAATTCTTTCAATTCTTCTTGTTCTTGTTTTTCTCTTTCTTTTTCTTTATCATTTTGGATTGCAACTGTATCAATTTCAACTGGTGTCGGACTCTCATACTCCAAAACAGAAGTCCCTCCAATAAAAACATTGTTAAAGGAACTTCTGAGTGAATTAAATTTCTTCGCATCTACATTGCTTGCAGCAAAGAGGACGATAAACAACGCCAGCAACAATGTCAAAATATCCGCATAAGGTACCAGCCATGATTCATCCATGTGCTCATCGTGTTTTTTCTTTCTTCTTTTTCTAGCCATCTATCATTTCACCTTCAGTCAAAACCTTTTCGCGGTCTTTGTTTGATAGGTACATTGAAAGCTTTTGTTCGATTGCTCGAGGTGATTGACCTTCAAGGACGGACAAAACGCCTTCTATCATGACTTCTTTTATTTTTATTTCCTGCTTTGATTTCTGTTTTAACTTATTTGCGAAAGGATGCCATAGTACATAACCTGTGAAAATCCCTAATAAAGTTGCAACGAACGCAGCTGCAATAGCTTCCCCTAGTGCATTTGTATCGTCCATATGGCCCAATGCGGCAATCAGACCTACAACAGCCCCCAATACCCCAAGTGTTGGGGCATATGTTCCTGCTTGGGAGAAAATCGAAGCGCCAGATAAATGGCGGTCTTCCATAGCTTCTAATTCTTCTGTCATCACATCGCGAATAAATTCAGCACTTTGTCCATCAACCGCCATGCTTAAACCGTTTTTTAAGAAAGGGTCATCCACTTCAGCAACCTTTACTTCAAGCGCTAATAGCCCTTCTTTACGAGCAATCGTTGCCCAGTTTGAGAACATTGGAATTAATTCTTCGACACCTAACAGCTTTTTTTCTTTAAATAGGATCCCAAATAATTGTGGTACTCTTTTTAATTCGCTGGAAGGAAAAGCAATCGTTACTGCTGCAATCGTACCTAAAATAATAATTAAAAAGGCAGCGGGATTTATCAAAGCTGTCATTGGGACCCCTTTTAAAACCATACCTATAAAGACGGCAATCAAACCAAGTATTACACCTATTAATGACGATTTATCCAATTAATATCACCTTTACTTTCATACGCAACAACTCGAGTTGTTTATAATCGTGTATTCTAACATTCTACTATTTTTATCGACAAACTTACTAGATTATTTAGCGAAACTTATCATTTAATATCGAATATTTCGGAGTGGTAAATATATGTAGGAGTGGTTTACAATGTAAGAGTATACATATATACGAATCTCTTAAGCGAAAAGGGGAACCTTCTATGAATTTTAATGACTTTAAGTATGTCCGCCCGAACATGGACGATGTAGAGCAATCATTTAATGTAGCGCTTGAAAAATTTAAAAATGCGGCAAATCCTGCCCGACAAGATGAAGCGATGAAAGAAATCATTGCCATTCAACGAACAGTTGATACAGCTTTTAACATTTGCTATATCAGGCATACGGTTGATACAAATGATGAATTCTACAAAAATGAGCAAGATTATCTTGATGAAATACAGCCATTAGTTCAAGGTTTAACAACGAAATACTATGAAGCTCTTGTTAATTCTAAATTCCGTACCGAATTAGAAAACAAATGGGGTAAACAGCTATTTGATTTTGCAGAAACACAAATAAAAACATTCTCTCCAGAAGTTGTGGAGGATCTACAGTTAGAAAACAAGCTTTCTTCCGAGTATACGAAACTTGTAGCTTCAGCAAAAATTATGTTTGAGGGAGAAGAACGTACATTAGCACAGTTACAGCCATTTGCTGAATCTAAAGACAGAACTATGCGTAAAAAAGCGAATGAAGTGCGATTTTCATTTTACCAAGAGCACCAAGAGAAATTCGATGAGATATATGATCAGCTAGTAAAGGTACGCACACGAATTGCACAAAAGCTAGGATTTAATAACTTTGTAGAGTTAGCCTATGTGAGATTATCAAGAACAGATTACGATGCGGAAATGGTTGCTAACTTCAGAAAACAAGTGAAAGAACATATTGTTCCGCTAGCTGTTAAGCTTCGTGAGCGTCAAGCAGCGCGTATTGGAATTGACAGCTTAAAATATTATGACGAGTCATTCAGCTTTAAATCCGGAAATGCAGTTCCAAAGGGTGACCCTGAATGGATTATTGAAAATGGAAAGAAAATGTATGAGGAACTTTCTGAAGAAACAAAAGAATTCTTCAATTATATGATTGATACGAATTTAATGGACCTTGTTGCCAAGAAAGGGAAAGCTAGTGGCGGTTACTGTACGTACATTAGCGATTATCAAGCTCCGTATATTTTCTCAAACTTCAATGGAACATCAGGGGATATTGATGTACTTACACATGAGGCTGGACACGCGTTCCAGGTATACTCAAGTAGACATTACGAGGTTCCTGAATACAACTGGCCAACATATGAGGCTGCAGAAATTCATTCAATGAGCATGGAATTCTTCACATGGCCATGGATGGAATTATTCTTCAAAGAAGATACAGAAAAATACAAGTTTTCTCATTTAAGTGAGGCGTTATTATTCTTACCTTATGGTGTAGCAGTAGACGAATTCCAACATATTGTTTATGAAAATCCTGAATTAACACCTGCTGAACGCAATAATGCTTGGAGAGAAATTGAGAAAAAGTATATGCCACTACGTGATTATGATGGTAATCAATACTTAGAAGAAGGTGGCTTTTGGCAGCGTCAAGGACATATTTACACAACTGCCTTTTATTATATTGATTATACATTAGCTCAAATTTGTGCATTCCAATTCTGGAAAAAATCTAGAGAAAATCATGAAGCAGCGTGGGCGGATTATCTTCACCTATGTAGACAAGGAGGAAGCAAGCCTTTCACTGAATTAGTCAAGGTTGCAAACCTACTTTCCCCATTCGAAGAGGGAACTGTAGAATCTGTTGTTGGTGAAATTGAAGCGTGGCTAAATAGTGTAGACGACAAAACATTATAAAAGACAGGGGGACTGTGGAAAATTCCACAGTCTTTTCTGTGCTATTTTTTCAAATTTTTCAAATTAAGTTGTATGTTATGCAAAAGGTATGAATTAAGGATATAATAAAAACATCAAACTGAAATTGAGGGTGTTTTCATGATTCATTTAAAGACAAAAAGAGAAATTGAATTAATGCGTGAAGCGGGCCAAATTCTAGCTGCTTGTCATAAGGAAATTGCTAAAATGATTCAGCCTGGAATCACAAGCCTTGAGATCGACAGCTTTGCTGAGGACTTTATTAAGAAAAATGGTGCCACGCCTGAACAAAAAGGCTACAAGGGCTACAAATATGCAACATGTGCATCAATTAACGATGAAATTTGTCATGGGTTTCCTAGAAAGAAACCATTGATGAATGGTGATATAGTTACAATTGATATGGTTGTTAACCTTGGGGGCGCACTCGCAGACTCTGCATGGTCTTATGGGGTTGGTGAAATTTCACCAAAGGCATCTAAGCTACTCGATGTTACTAAGACGGCAATGTACAAGGGAATTGAACAAGCGGTAATCGGCAACCGTCTTGGGGACATTGGTCACGCTATTCAGTCTTATACGGAAGGTGAAGGATTTTCAGTTGTTCGTGACTTTATCGGACATGGAATCGGACCAACGATGCATGAGGAGCCACAAGTGTTACACTATGGTCTTCCAAACAAAGGATTGCGCTTAAAAGAAGGAATGGTTTTTACAATAGAACCAATGGTAAACGTCGGAAAATGGCAAACAACCATGGATAAAAATGGATGGACGGCGCGTACAATTGATGGCAGTCTTTCCGCACAATACGAACATACACTTGCAATTACACAAGATGGTCCTCTAATCTTAACCGACCAAGATGCATAATCACAAAAAAGTGTCACATCCATTGTGGCACTTTTTTGTTAAAGAATTGTTTCGATTAATACTGGGAAGACGGAGTCCGCTACCCAATGAAAATAGAGCGGGAAAACAATAACAAGTAAGTTTCCATAGAAACAATATCTACAATAAAACCTCTTTGTCGAACCTGGTTCCTCAGCAATCGACGCAAATACAGCCCCCACTAGACAAGTAAAGATAAAAAAGCCATTCCCAAATAAAGTATTAAACCTCTCATTATACAAAATAAATCCTAATGCTGAACCATTAATAAATAATAAGAAAAAGGACATGATTAAGAAAATTCTTGGAATAATGGACATGTTTTCCACCTCATTAATGTATATGAATTAGTAAAGAGGTAGATGACACACTTCCAAAAATTACTTGTAGCCTAAGCAAAAATATGGTTAAATAAATCGACTAAATTACTTTTTAAGGAAGAGGCGAAAAAATCATGATCACAATAAAGCGCTTGTCCCAATGTACACTTGAGGATGCAGTAGTTGCATGGAATAAAGGATTTGAAGGATACTATTTTGATATGACGACAACAGTCGATTTTTTTACAAGACGATTAATTTTGGAAGGGCTTTCTCCAAGACTATCTGTGATTGCATATGATGATGAGCGACCAGTAGGAATTATATTAAACGGCATTCGCCTTATTAACGGTAAGAAGGTTTCTTGGAATGGTGGAACAGGTGTTGACCCTGAATACAGAGGTAAGGGCGTCGGCAAAAAGCTGATTGAGGCTGTGCTAGCAATCTATGAAGTGGAAGGTGTAGAAGTTGCTACGCTCGAGGCTGTGAAAGAAAATGTGAAAGCTATCTCTTTATACGAGGCTGTTTTCGTATAGATTGTTGCTTTCTTGACCATATTAATAAAAGGTTGATATAATACGGTTTCAGGAGGCGTTCTACTATGTGGTTAGACATCTATGAAGACTTCAGCGAACTATCAAAAGAGGAACAATTAAAATTGTATAATGCTATGAAACAAGATTTATTTCCTAATGAACCTGATAAAATCACAGGGCTATTGAAATCTATTAGAGAAGCACGTTTTGCATCTGGTTTAGGCTGTGTCCATTGTGGAAGTACATCAGTTAAACGTAATGGCAAATATCGTTCAAGACAACGCTATCTATGTAATGATTGTGGGAAGTCGTTCAACGATATGACCAATACACCATTCTCAGGCTCACGCTACCCTAGAAAATGGGTGGAATATATTGAAATGATGGTTGAAGGATATACCTTACCAAAAATCGCTGAACGATTAGAAATTCATATTTCTACTGCATTTTATTGGAGACATAAAATATTGAAAGCAATAGGCAGTCTTGGGTTTGACCAGCTCAAAGGAATTGTTGAGAGTGATGAAACATTCTTTAAAGAGTCTATGAAAGGAAAACGTAAAATCACACATAGAGAACCAAAAGAACGTGGCGGTAAAGACCCAAAACCAGGAATTTCAAACCTCAAAATTGCAGTAGTTGTAGCCCAAGACCGTAACGGAAATGTAGTGGCAAGAAAAGCTGGAACAGGGCGGGTTAAGGCTGAAGAAATAGACCTGGTGATTGGCGATTATATCGAACCGTCAGCTTTGTTATGCACAGATACTGCTACGAATTACAAGAGGTTTGCCAAAATTAAAGGCTTACAACACGAAACAATAAACGAAAGACGAAAACAACGTGTAAAGAAGGGGATATTTCATATACAACACGTTAATAACTTCCACCATCGTTTAAAAGATTGGATGGACCGCTTTCAAGGAGTGGCAACTAAATATTTGGATAACTACCTTTACTGGTTCCGTTGGCTTCAATTAGGCAAGAATTTAACATTTGAAAAACAAGTAGAGAAAATGCTTATTTCAGCTTGCCAAAAATCCAATAAAATAACTGTTGATTTCTTGAGAGCAATATAAAAAACAAACCGTTTTGGGTGGTTTGTCTTTTAAGTGATTTCTAATTGTCATACAGCCCCTGCCCCTGCCGCCAATACTCCATACATTAGAGCAAATAGGAAAATAAACGTAAATACTGCACCTAAAATAGTTTGGTTGTGAGTGCTTGTGCCACTTTTTAAATTCTTTAAAAATGAAATGAAAGTTATAAACAATAAAACGCCTAATAATGGTATTACAAATAACAAGAAAAACAACATAAAATTGACCACCCCATTACTATTTTCTGTATATTATTCTATATTTTAGTATAACACAAGTTTTTTAGTTCTAAAAACAACAAAGTTTACGAAAACAGCCTTATACGAAAAGGTCGGTTATAAAATTGTAGATGAGTTAGTTCACCTCCAACATACAGGTGAATTGTCAAAGGATGCATTTTTATCAGATAATCACTGTTCCACTTATAAAAAAGGGATTCCAATTGACGCCATACAAGCGCCGTTTTATAAAGCACTTGTGCCGTGGCAGACGCAGTGGAACAATGCACGTGATGGAGAATCAATACTAGCCTTAGATGAGAACAAGAATGTCGTCGGTTATGCAATCTTTAAAAGGCTATTTAATGAGGAAGGTAGACTTCAATCTATCATTCTATTTCAATGTGAGGCCGAGCCTTCGCATCTATTGAAAGAGGACATTATTAGAAATCTACTATGTATGGTTTACAAAATAACTAGTCAACCTGTGGTAAGAACTGCAGCCAATATTTCAATGTCGAATAATATTTTACGGGAATTATTAGAAAAAGAAGGATTTAATGTGAAAGCAGAGCAAGTCTTTATGATAAAATGAACTATTAGAATATTCGCATCAATTGAGTGTCAAACCAATTGTAAAGTGGGGGAGGGTAATTGAAAAAAATCATTTTACGTGATGTCACGATGGAAAATTTACTGGATGTCATTCAATTGAAATCTGAGGATAAAGAGTTTGCTTTATTTGAAAAATGGGTTGCTTCAAATGTATTTTCACTTGCCCAGGCAAAAGTCCAACCAGATTGGGTAACAAAGGCAATTTATGAAGGGACACAATTAATTGGATTTACGATGTTCGGATTAGATAATGAACGAAATCGGTTTGAACTATGTAGGATAATGATTGATTATAAATTTCAAGGAAAAGGCTATGGTACAGCGGCAGTAAAGGAAATTATTGCGGAGATGATAAGGACATTGCCCTATTGTGATGAGATTTACTTGTCAGTTATTCCAACTAACAAAGCTGCAATCCATATTTATACAGAAGCCGGATTTACGAAAACAGGTGAAATCATAAAGGGGTTTGTGGACGAAGATGTTTATTGTTTTAAGGTGTAGGAAGGAGTAAATGAATGAAAGCAATACTCATTGGAATTGTTTCATCACTATTTTTTGCAGTTACTTTTATTCTAAATCGATCGATGGAACTTTCAGGTGGTAGTTGGCTGTGGGGCACTTCATTGCGCTATTTTTTTATGGTGCCATTTTTAATTGGGATTGTGCTCATTAGAGGAAATTTGAAGGAACTACTACATGAGCTAAAAACAAATCCTGTTACATGGATATTATGGAGCACGATTGGGTTTGGATTGTTTTATGCACCCCTTACATTTGCAGCTGCATCAGGTCCAGGTTGGTTGGTTGCAGGAACTTGGCAATTTGTGATTATTGCTGGATTACTCGTTGTGCCGTTTTTCTATAAAACAATAGAAACAAAGAATGGGAAGCAAAGGGTTCGTGAAAAAATCCCTGTTAAAGGCCTTATTTTTTCTAGTTTCATTTTTATTGGGATTATCTTGATCCAGCTTCAGGCAGCTGTCGAAGGCATTGGGATAGAGATGTTTCTCGTGGGTATTCTTCCAGTTGTGGTGGCAGCTTTTGCGTATCCATTAGGTAACAGAAAAATGATGGAGCATTGTAAAAATAACTTTGATACGTTTCAACGCGTGCTTGGAATGACACTGGCATCGACCCCATTTTGGCTTGTCATTGCTGGAATCGGGGGTGCTACAGTTGGACTTCCAAGTAAGGACCAGGTGTTTCAGTCCTTTATTGTAGGGATTTCCTCTGGGATTATCGCAACAGTGCTTTTCTTTTTTGCGACAGAGCTTGTTAAACATGATCAAAGTAAACTTGCTGCTGTAGAAGCAACCCAAGCTACTCAGATTATTTTTGTCATATTTGGTGAGGTCCTTTTATTAAGTGCACCAATGCCAACGATGTATTCCTTTGTTGGTCTCCTCATGATTGCTGGAGGAATGGTGCTGCACAGTCTGTTCTCAAATCGAAAGACACCTGTTAAAGTCACCGACTTGGAGACAAAATCGATATAAAAAATGCAGAGCTTTTTGGGCTCTGCATTTTTTATGGGAAATTATTTTACAACAATTTTATTTTTTTCAACTGTTACATTCAAGCTTGTTTGCTCCTCATTTTCTAACAGAATATCAGTAATTTGGTCTTCAAGCTGTTCTTGGATAACACGGCGTAATGGACGTGCACCAAATGCTGGGTGGTAACCAAGCTCAGCTAATTTTTGTTTCGCTTCGTCGTCAACAGACATAGTTACTTCTTGTTCTTTAAGAGTTGCTTCAAGATCATGTAACATTAAGTCGACAATTTTTAACAGATGCTCTTTTTCAAGCTGTTTGAATTCGATGATTGCATCAAATCTGTTTAAGAACTCAGGCTTGAAGAAGGAACCAAGTGACTCAAGGATTGATGATTCCTTGTAGGCATCTGTTTCAGCCTTTTCAAAGCCGACCGTAATTTTCTTAGGAGCGCCAACTCCGGCATTACTTGTCATGATAATGACTGTCTCTTTGAAACTTACAGTACGGCCTTGGCTATCTGTTAAACGACCATCCTCTAATATTTGTAGGAACATATGTTGAACATCTGGATGTGCCTTTTCAATTTCGTCTAAAAGGATGATGCTATAAGGATTACGACGTACTTTTTCGGTTAGTTGTCCAGCTTCCTCATGGCCGACATATCCAGGAGGTGAACCGATGATTTTAGACACTGAGTGTTTCTCCATATACTCACTCATATCGAGTCTAATCATCGCATCCTTTGAGCCGAAGAGCTCCTCAGCAAGTGTCTTCGTTAATTCTGTTTTACCTACCCCCGTTGGTCCAACGAAGAGGAAGGAACCAATAGGGCGATTTTTAGCCTTCAAACCAGCACGACTGCGACGTACTGCTTTCGCAACCTTTGATACTGCTTCATTTTGACCAATTACTTTTTTGGCAAGATTCTCTGCAAGTTGCTTCATCTTTTGTTGTTCATTTTCTTGTAGCTTACCAACAGGAATACCGGTTTTCTTTTCAATAATTTGTTGAATGTTTTCGACATCAATTACATGCTTTTCATTGTTTTCTGGATTATTTAATTGTTTTTCAAGCAGAATTTCTTGATGTCTTAGTTTTGCTGCTAATTCATAATTTTCTTCTCCAGCAGCTTTTTCTTTTTCCGCTGCAATTTTTGAAAGCTCTTCTTCAATATTTTTTGGATTTGTTCCACCTGATACAAGGTTCATTTTTGACCCTGCTTCATCAAGTAAGTCAATAGCTTTGTCTGGTAAAAATCGATCCTGAATATAGCGGTGTGATAATGTCACACATGCAAGGATTGCTTCGTCTGAATATTTTACACCATGGAAATCTTCATACTTCCCTTTTATTCCTTCAAGAATCTGAATTGCTTCATCAATCGATGGTTCCTCCACAGTAACAGGTTGGAAGCGGCGCTCGAGTGCAGCGTCTTTTTCAATTTCTCGATATTCTTTTAGAGTTGTGGCACCGACCACTTGAAGCTCACCACGTGCAAGAGCTGGTTTTAAAATATTTCCTGCATCCATTGATCCTTCTGCAGATCCTGCACCAACTAAAAGGTGAATCTCATCAATAAATAGAATAATATTTTTACGTTTTTGAAGCTCCGCAATTAATTGCTTCATTCGTTCTTCAAATTGACCACGGATTCCCGTGTTGGCAACTAATGAAGCGACATCTAGTAAGTAAACCTGTTTATTTGAAAGCTTGTTAGGTGCTTTTCCTTCAGCAATAAGTAGGGCTAATCCTTCTGCAATAGCAGTTTTACCTACACCCGGCTCCCCAATTAGAACGGGGTTGTTTTTATTACGACGGTTTAGAATTTCAATGACACGTTGGATTTCCTCATCACGGCCAATTACTGGGTCAATTAGTCCAGCTTTCGCCATTTGAGTAAGGTTCCGTCCAAATTGATCGAGAAGACCTCCGCCATTTCCACCGTGTTTTGTTTGTGTTTGTTGTTGGTTGATTCCATTTTGTTGACCGAAGGCATTGCCTTTAAATAGGTCATCAAATGTGAAATTAGGGAAACCGTTCAATCCTGAAGGTATTTTCATGTTGTTCTTCTCCTTCGCATAACACTCACTGCAAAGTTGAATTTGTCTCTTTTCGTGGTTAAGTTGTAGATGTAATTGAACAGTAGCTTCATTTTGATTACATGCTTGACAAATCATAAACAAATACCTCCTTGAATTTTTGACTATCTTTGACTAATAGGATAAATGAAATCGGTCATGCATGATGATTCGTAGTGTTTGACCATCTTTGACCTTCTGTCTACATTATACTTTGACCATTTTTGACTTTCAAGTGAAAAGGCCTAGCAATTTTTTCCGCTTGTTCCAAAATAATAGCTCGTCTTATTTATAGAACTTGTACATATATATCAAGTAATACAGATAAAACAATGAGGTGGCTATTTGTGCGAGGGAATTGGGGAGCAGCATTCCAGATTGGTGCTGTATATGTAGGAACAATCGTAGGAGCAGGCTTTGCAACAGGTAGAGAAATTGTCGAATTTTTTACCCAGCACGGTGTATATGGCTTGGTTGGAATCTGCATCAGCGGCTTCTTATTTATATGGTTAGGAACACGAATAATGATTATCGCAAACCGAATTCAAGCAAATTCATATAAGGAATTTAATGAATATTTATTTGGAAAAAAAATTGGGTTAATGGTGAATGCACTTATGCTTCTTGTCCTAATAGGAGTAACTTCCGTTATGCTTTCTGGTGCAGGAGCGGTTTTTCATGAACAATTGGGAATATCTTATCAGCTTGGAATCCTGTTAACGGGTGGGCTTTCAATCTTTGTTTTGACTTATGGAGTTAAAGGGTTATTTGGTGTGAACATGTTTGTTGTTCCAATTATGATATTCTTTAGTCTTGTTTTAGCAATAGAGGTCATAGCAAATGATGCAACGGGTCTATTGAGTCGGCCAGAAATCGAGTCGCATAGCGCTAAATGGCTGATTTCTCCGTTTTTATATTCCGCTTTTAATTTGACTATGGCAATGCCGGTATTAGTTCCGCTTGCAAAAGAAATTAACCATGAACATACATTAAGATGGGGCGGTTTTATCGGTGGTGGTGCGTTATGTCTTATTTTATTTACGAGCCATATATCATTATCCGCACTACCAAATGTAGAAAGTTTTGAAATCCCGATGGCTGAAGTAATGAAAAACGTCATGGCTGCGTTTTATTGGTTGTACATCCTGGTGATTTATGGAGAAATCTTTACGTCTGTGATCGGAAACCTATTTGGTCTTGAGCGCCAATTGAAAAATGTCTTGAAGCTTTCATCAATTTCAATTGTGTTTGGGATTCTATCAATAGCCTATTTGATAAGTCAATTAGGTTATGGCTCCTTGATTTCTTTCTTATATCCATTGTTTGGGTACATGAGTTTGATTTTATTAGTACTGTTGGCAAGACCGATGAAGCGCTAACCGAGGGAATAATCAAAACCTGGATAAATGAAACTATATAAGAGGAAAAATAAAGAGGTATAATCAACCTCTTTATTTACTTTTTTAGAGTGATTAACGGTAACTACTTAAATAACTAATGTACATCCTTAGAATAAGCGAATGTTTCTTTAAGGTGACAGGCCAGCTGTATTTCAAGAAATTCTTTAGGGTCATTAAAACTCAAATTCAGCATGTCTTCAATTTTTTTAAGACGCTGGTATAGTGTATTAATATGAACGTGAAGTTTTTTCGAAGTTTCATTCATAGACTTATTTAACTTTACATATGTTAACAATGTTTGTTCTAAATCATTTTTCTTTGATTTTGCTGTATTTAAAGGCTGGAAAAAGGTATTTATGAATTCCTGAATCTCATTGGTATCCTGATTAATAAACAAGCGATTAACCCCAATGCTTTCATATGCGATCATACCAGATTCTTTTTTATTAACTAGATAGGCAACTGCCTTCTTTGCTTCCTCATAACTCTTTCCTATGTGATATACTCCCTGATTTTCAGAACCAATACCCACACACAAAAACGAATCATTAATAGTTTTCCAGTTAGTAATAATTGTTTTTAATCCCTTTATCGTGTCGTCAGATCCTGAATTGTGTGCAACTGAAACAAGTAAAATGATTTTATTATGAAATCCGTAGATGAGTTGCACGTCTTGGATATTCTTTTTTATCAATGAGATAATACTATGAATATCAGCACCAAGCTTATATAAATCTTTATAATTAACAAGTTCAATTAAGACCACATAAAACAAATGAGAAGGATTTATGTTAAACTCTTTTCTTTTCTCAAGTAAGACTTCTGGCTCCTTGCTTTGAATCAATTCATTAAAAAATTCATGGAATTTCTTATAATAGATTTCTTCTAGTGTGTGTTTCTTTACAAGTTCAAGTGCGAGTAAAGAGCCACCCTGTTCGATAATAATTCGATCAATGATTGATAATGTATTAGAGTAGGGGTAAATAAAGCATCCAAGAAAAATAGTACCATTTAGAATCGGGTAAAGATAAAATTTTCCCTCTTCAGGCTTACGCAATTCCACGAAAACAGCATTTCTTCTATTTTTAAAAATAGTAGTAATTTCATCCACGCTAAAATAAATTTTTTCTTTCTCTTGATTATGGTACCAATCGTTTTCTAAATAGTCGTAGAAGGAAAACGGACCATTTATCATTTTTCCTAGTTCTCTAATAATGGACTTTAAACCTTTGTTTTGTATAGAAATCTTAATAAGTCTGTCGTGGACTTCGTTTCTTTTTGCGAGCTCATTTAATTGTTGCTTTACCTCTGTATAAAGACGTGCATTTTGAATTGCGATTGCAGCCTGGGATGCAAAGCCTTGTAAAAGTCGCACGTCATCATCAGTAAATTTTCCTACCTTATTAAATTGGTGAATCGTCATGACTCCAATACGCTTTTCCCCAATAGATATAGGTACACTAACAATTGCTTGAATTTCTTTTTCTTTATACGAAGACTTGATTATATGTAGATTTCTCTCTGAAATAGAATTCTCACTCATTACTTTATAAATCTGTTCTTTAGAATGATAAATTAACGGTTTTCCTTCCTTAAAAACTACACCCGTAATCGATTCTCCGACCTCCATTTTAAGCTTTCTGATGATCGGTTCAAATCCAACACTTGTCTTTGTGATAATTTTTTCTTGATCATAGTCATAGAGTTGTAGATAACCTGCATTTGCAACTGGTATTACTGATAATGCATTTTTTGTAATCCTCTCTAATAGGTCATCAAGGACAAGAGAAGAAGAAACAGAACGTATTCCCTCTATTAACATCTCTAGTTCTGCACCTTTAGCTTGGACTTGGCTTTTAGCATCTAGCAGTTCGAAGCATACATATAAATATTCCAAATCTCTTTCATCAAAGGGACAAGTTTTACTATTAGAGCGAAGAAGCACTTGATGCTTGTTCACGTAAGAAAATAAAACATATAAGTACCCTTTATTTATCATGATTTTGTATTTGCATTCTCCATTACTTGTTTGTGGATTAATATTCTCTTTTTTTAGATTCCCTTTTTTATATATAAGGTTGAACGAAGTATCGTGTGCTTTTTGTATCAAGATTTCATAGGAAGCTCCATTAAAAATTTTATCAAGATAAGATGAAATTTGTTGAATTGTTGTCATTACTAACCTCCTAGAATAAGAAAATGTAGAAAGTTCCATATCTGCCGGTTTATTAATGTAATTTATTACATTGTAATCTGTATTTTAATAAATTACTATAAGAATTAGAAAATATAGAATTTTCAACCATTAAATATTGAATGCGCTTTCTTTAGAGGTTAAAGGTTGTAATTAAAAGTAATTCGAAAAAGGAGGAAGATTATTTTGGAAAAAGTGTTACAAACGGCAAATAGCTTACCACTTTGGATTTTGGCTACACTGGTAGTTGGTATCGTAATCTTTCAAGCTATCATCTTTATTCGGCTTGCATCAAAAACAAGCCAATCCGTTGGTATGACACCTACAGATGTTAAGTCTGCAATAAGGGCTGGCGCGATTAGTTCCCTTGGACCATCATTAGCAATCATCGTTGTCGCTATTTCAATGATTTCTTTAATTGGAAGCCCCGTTACATTGATGCGAATCTCTATTATTGGATCGGCAGCAATAGAAACAGTTGGTGCAAGTATAGGGTCTAAAGCAGCTGGGGTTGATTTAGGTTCTCAAGGTTATACGTTACAAGCCTTTACAAATGCAGTATGGGTGATGTGTCTTGGTGGTATGGGCTGGTTATTATTCGTTGCTCTATTTACTAAATCTCTAGGGAAAATACAGAAAAAAGCAGAAGCTAATCCTAAAAATGTAACGATGTTAAGCACAGTATCAGTTGCTGCAATGATTGGGGCTTTTAGCTACCTTGGTGGGGGAGAAATGGTAAAAGGTATTAGTGAATTCGTCGTATTTATTGTTGCCTTTATTGTTATGCCCATCATTATTTGGATCGGAGATAAAACCCAGTTGAGGTGGATAAAAGAATGGTCATTAGGTCTGGTTATTATTGTGGGTATGTTTGCTGGTTACTTGATATCTTAAAAAAGAAAGTAGGAGAGCTATATGCCAGTTACTAGAGAGGAAAATAATCTATCTATAAACGAAGCAGTGCCAGTGTCTGCATCATCAATTGACTTTGAAACCTTTCAATTAAAGTCTCATTTTTGGGGACGCTTAACAATTTGGGGAATCATTGCATTAACATTAATTGTGCCTCTATATCTATCATATGTTCTTGGTTACCATCCAGGCTGGTCAACTATCATTTCAGGTTTTACTGCTTATGCAGCTATTATCATGTTTGTTTGGGTGCTGGAGCCGATTAGCTATTATCCTGTTTTGGGGGTTTCTGGTACATATCTTGCCTTTCTTACAGGTAATATCGGAAACATGTGTCTTCCATGTGCTTCGGTTGCTCAACGTGTTGTTGATGCAGAACCAGGAACTAAAAAGGGAGAAATTACTGCCTCATTGGCAATTGCGACTGCTTCAATCGTGAATGCTATCATTCTTATTTTAGCAATACTAAGTGGTTCATACATTTTAACAATCTTGCCTGAATCAGTCTTAAATAGCCTAAACTTTGTCCTTCCGGCTATTTTTGGAGGAGTCATTGCTCAGTTTGCTATAAAGAAGCCATTATTTGGTGTAGTTGGGATTGCATTTGGTTTATTTGTTAATTTAGGTCCTGTTCCCCGTGCCTTCCAAACATTTGTCTGCATACTCGGAACTGTTGTAGTTTGTTTACTTTTAGAGAAGTTAAAAAAACAAGAGAAAAATAATTAAAGCCTTGTTGTCGACCTTGTATTGAATTTTTGAGAAGGGGTGAAAAATCCATTTAGTAAATGGACTAAAAAATGAGTAAACAGAATATTTTACAGTGGATTAAAAACAACCAATCAGATTTTACTGAAATGGCAAAAAAAATATGGGAACATCCGCAAATTGCATATGAGGAAAACTATGCAAGTGATCTACAAGTGTCTAAATTAAAAGAAGAAGGATTTCGAATTCATTCCCCGATAGGAGGAATTTCTTCTGCATTTGTTGCGGAATATGGCTCAGGTAAACCAATAATAGGGATATTAGGGGAATACGACGCTTTGCCTGGTCTTTCTCAAACAGTTAATACAGTTCAGGAACCAGTTATATTAGATGGACCAGGTCACGGCTGCGGTCACAATTTACTCGGAACAGCAGGGGTTGAAGCAGTAATTGCATTAAAAGAAGTTATGGATAAGTATGATATCAATGGGACTATTCGTTATTATGGCTGTCCAGCTGAAGAAGTATTGTCTGGAAAAACGTTCATGGCGAGAGAGGGCGTCTTTGACGATTTAGATTGTGCGTTAACCTGGCATCCATGGACATCTAACATGACATTAAATATGAGTATGCAAGCAATTGTATCCATTAAGTTTCATTTTAAAGGCATCCCAGCCCATGCGGCCGCCTCACCCCATGCTGGAAGAAGTGCACTAGATGCTGTTGAATTGATGAATGTCGGCACTAACTTTTTAAGAGAGCATGTGTTGGACGGTTCACGAATACATTATGTCATTACAAACGGGGGACTTGCTCCTAATATTGTTCCTGAACATGCTAGTGTTTGGTATTATTTACGGGCATCTACAAAAGAACAAGTTGAAGATATCCTTAGAAGGGTAGAGAAAATTGCTCAAGGAGCAGCACTTATGACAGAAACAGAGGTTTGTTCAGAAATCGATGCTTTTGCTTATGACACACTTCCAAATGAAGCTTTAAATGACCTCATGTTTGAAAATATGAAACTAGCAGAACCCTTGGCATATACTGTTGAAGAAGCGAAATTTGCTCAGGAATTGCTAAAGACAGTAGATTCTAACATCATAAAAATGACGCATAATTCTACAAATGAGTCCCTAGCGTCAGACTTACAAAATGATAAATCGACAAAGGGCAAAGTTTTAACTGGTTCAACAGATGTCGGTGATGTTAGTTGGATTACACCAGTGGGTTCAATTATGGCAACTTGTGCTCCTATCGGTATACAGTTACATACTTGGCAGGCCACAGCCTCATTTGGTTCATTCATTGGATTCAAGGGAATGCACTTTGCCGCGCAAACGATGGCATTATCAGCATATGATTTATTACTAAATAAAGATCATATACTTGAAAGAGCAAAAGAGGAGTTTAATCTAACCACAATAGATAAACCATATGTTGCAGGAATTCCTGAAAATGTTAAACCGAGAACGATAAATTTGGCCTAATTAAAGAAATCAAATATATTCCTAAAGAGACCTCTAATTAGGTAAAAAATGATTCGAAATGGAAAAATAATAATCTCAGGCAATGCGAATAAAATATCACCTAGGAGATCGGAGAAGGTATACTTACCATCCTTCGCTCTCCTTTTTCTGCGTTTCTTCATGTAATCATGCCCCCTTATTTAAAATAGTGGGAAAAGCACAAGTAAAAATAAATTGAAGACTAGATGGGAAAGGATTGTTAGAAAAATATTTCGTTTCCACATATATAATGTTCCCCAAACAACCCCACCTACAAATGTCGCAAGCAAGAAAAGTGGATTAAAGGTATAAACATTGGCAGACGTATAAAGAAGAGAGGAGATGATGATTGCGACTAGCTTGCTGTCGAACTTTGCCTCGATATTCTTCTGTATATAGCCTCTCCAAAAGATTTCTTCACCAGGAATAATGATGAGAAAGAGTACAACAAAATGCCAGGAAAGCTCTGGCTGAATCTTCATATATAAATCAGCTACCTCATCTAGCATGTTTGGAAAGAGGAATGCGGATCCCATTTTTCCAATCGAGAAAAGGCCATACATCATAATGCCTGAAAAGATAGCGATAGCTAGGTTGGATGCTGATATAGATTTATTATCAAAATTGGCGAAACGGATTGCTGCTGCTGATAAAAGGAAAAAGGATATGGTGAAAATCACCCAAAAAGGGATGGTGGACAAGAAACTCGTCGCCAATAAAATATGTACCAATAGTAATAAAAGATAAAAGTTTCTATGCATATTGTCGTTCCTCTTTACTTAGATTATGTCGTTGTCATTTTAACATGAGCGTAAACTTTTTAGAATAAATAACTGACGGTGACTCATCCTAATGGTGATGATCTGAAAGAAGGAGAGATTCTACATGACACAATCAAAACGTCAACAAGAACGCCAGTGGACAGTTAGAAAACAATCACAAAACCCACATGGAAAAGTCAAATCCTTTGAACAGCTGGCTGAAGAAGCTGGCAAGGATACGAAAGAATAGGAAAACGCACGGCGCACACACTCTGCTTTGGGTGTGTGTTTTTTGGCGGAGGGTATCTAGAGGTGACTTGATATCCAGTATTACGCAGAAGGGGATCCATAAAAGTGGAATTTAGGTTGTGTTTTTCCATAGTCTTACAAAAGTGGTGGTATAAATAGGGTTTAATGGAGAGGTTTTTCCTAGACTTTACAAAAGTGAAGGTATAAAGAACGTTTATCGGCATGGTTTTTCCGTATTTATCCAAAACATATATCATAAAAGGGTCTTAACACTATAGTTTTTCCGGTTATTTCCAATTGTGGTGTCATATACGTGATATAACAGTAGAGTTTTTCCTGAAATACCCAAAAGTGAGAGTTAAAAAGCTTTGGAGTATCATTGGTTTCCTAAAAAATAGAAAATGACATAAGTCCAAAGGCACTGGAGTACCATCAACATCCTAAAAAGCGGTCCGTGACATACTTCCAGAGTTTACTTCAGAAGTTTTGTGGACCACATACAGTCAGATATCCTCAAAATTCCAATTCATTTTCATTGTGAAATATCGGAAACCGAAATATAATTAACAAATGATAAAAAATGAATTGGAAAGAAGGATCATGATGGGTCAAGATGACATGAAGGATTATAAAATCGGAATCTTGTATACGACAATTGCGTATATTGCGTGGGGAGTTCTGCCTCTTTATTGGAAATTAATCGACTATGTCCCGGCAATCGAGATTTTAGCACACCGGATTGTATGGTCGCTCGTCTTCGTGCTAGTAATCATCTTAATTTCTAAAAAAGCGAACCAGTTGGTAACGACCCTCAAAGAGATTTCCAAAAATAAAACCAAACTAATTGGGATTATCGCTTCATCAATCCTTATTACAGTCAACTGGGCGACATATATTTGGGCTGTTAATACGGATCATATAATTGATGCTAGCTTAGGATATTACATCAACCCATTGGTCAGTGTACTATTGGGGATTATCGTTCTTAAGGAACGTCTCTTGTTTTGGCAAGGAGTTTCATTTGTTTTAGCGGGTCTAGGTGTACTCATTTTAACTATACAGTACGGAAGTTTCCCATGGGTTGCGATTACACTCGCATTAAGCTTTGGATTTTATGGATTAACAAAGAAACTTGCAAAACTCGATTCCTTAATTGGGCTAGCGATGGAAACAATGGTGGTTGCTCCGATTGCTCTTATCTATTTGGGATTTCTATACAACCGTGGAGTTGAATCCTTTACTGGTGCAACATTTGACGTGCAATTATTATTAATAGGGGCTGGGGTAGCGACAGCATTGCCATTGCTATGGTTTGCAGCAGGAGCAAATCGAATCCCGTTGTCTGTGATTGGAATCTTGCAATATATCGCGCCAACTATAAGCCTTGTATTAGGAGTATTTTTATTTCATGAACATTTTACAAAAGCGCATTTCGTTACATTTTTATGTATCTGGACTGCATTACTTATATACTCCCTCTCAAAAACAAAATTCTTAACATCGATTCAACCGAAATTTACGAAAGATAAATCGTTAGGTGCATAATAAAAAAGGAGTCGACACAAATGGTCGGCTCCCTTACTTTTATATTGCTGTGACAATCTTATAGTTTTTATGATTTACAACAGTACGACTCTCTAAATCTAAATCTCTATAATTGTCCATATATGTTAAATCCACGATAACTGAGTTTTCATTTACTTTTTCAACGACGCCTTTTAGTCCTTCTTTGAACTCAATGACATCCCCAATTTCTGCAATTTTCATAATGTCACCTCCATAGAAATTCTATTAATCTCCAAGTAAAAGCAAGTCATGCTTTTACTTACAAAAAATCCATTTTTTTATATTTTGCCTTACTTTTGTAAAATAGTAAAGCGTTTTCATAATATTTTATTTAAAATTTATGTAAAAAATGTGACAATCTATAAATTTTTTTTTATATTATTTAATATGCCTGTCTAAAGGGAGCGAGAATAATGAACGATACAGGATTGGTCTTAGAAGGTGGAGGCATGCGTGGTGTTTATACCGCAGGCATCCTTGAATATTTTATGGAACAAAACATCTATTTCCCATATGTCGTCGGCGTATCTGCTGGGGCGTGTATGGCAGCTTCCTATCTATCAAGACAAATGGGAAGAAATCGTACGGTTAATATAGACTTTGTGAATCACCCAAACTACTTATCATTCAGGAATTTTGTGAAGCATAAGCAGCTGTTTGGAATGGATTTTATTTTTGATGAAATTCCTAATAAGCATGTCCCTTTTGACTATGAATCTTTTTATCAAGCAAAAGAAGAATTCGTCGTGGGTACAACCGATTGTGAAACAGGCAAACCTATTTATTTTCACAGAGAGGATTATGGGAATGACATGTTAAAGGTCGTTCGGGCATCCAGTTCTTTGCCGTTTGTTGCGCCAATCATTGAATTTAATGGTAAGAAATTACTGGATGGAGGCATTACGGATCCCATTCCATTGATAAAAGCTCAACAGGATGGAAATCAGAAAAATGTCGTCATTTTGACTCGCAATCGCGGTTATTTGAAAAAGAAATCAAATTTGACATGGGTCGTGAGGCGTTCTTATAAACAATATCCTAATTTGGTTAAAGCAATTGAAAAACGCTATCAGCTTTATAATGAGACGATTGCTTACTTAGAGAAAGAAGAAAAAGCGGGTAGGGTTTTTGTATTTAGCCCGTCAGAGCCACTTGAGGTGGGAAGGATTGAAAGGGATCCTGTTAAATTAACGAACCTTTACGAGCTTGGGCTTAAGGATGCACATGCTCAGTTTGAAAAGTTTCATGAATGGGTTTTGGCATAAATGATATGAAAAGGTGCCTCAAAGGAGACACCAATAATGTAAATCTATCTACCAAAACCGCCCATCATTCCAGGGCCACCCATCGGACCTTGCTGCTGTCCGCAGGTACAGCCAGGGCCATGAGGTCCATGAGGCATCATCAGATTTGGTGCCATTCCAGGGCCTTGAGGAGACATCATCCCAGGATTACCCGGTCCCCCAGGTCCGAATCCACCCATCTCACCAGGTGCCATCCCAGGACCTTGAGGACCAAAACCGCTCATGGGTCCAACACCAGGACCTTGAGGACCAAAACCGCTCATGGGTCCAACACCAGGTCCTTGAGGACCAAAACCGCTCATCGGTCCCACACTGGATCCTTGAGGATCAAAACCTCCCATCATTCCAGGTCCGCCCATTGGACCTTGTTGTTGTCCACAAGTGCAGCCAGGGCCATGAGGTCCATGAGGCATCATCATATTTGGCGCCATTCCAGGACCATATGGATTAAATGCTGCGGGCATCATAGCTTCGCCTTCGGCTGGACCAGAACCACATCCACAATCATCGTTCATCATGTGTTGGTGGGTAGGTGAAGGATAGCTACCTTGAACCTCTTGTGGGAAGCCAGCTCCTGGGTATCCCATTTGTGGAATATTCATGCCCATAGGCATTCCTTCTGGTCCGAAGCCAGCTCCTAGCCCAGGTCCATATCCCAAGCCTTGTTGGTTACTCATATTCGGATTAAAACCAAACGGGTTTTGATAATTTTTCATAAAAAACCACCTCGTTATTGTATTCAACGTTAAAAGCCAGCAAACATAATCTCCAATTTTTTGAGAGCTTTTTAATTTTCTATTTCGTCATAATGCCTACTAGACATTTCCCCCATATCTTATGCCTAAGGATGTATAGTGTGTAAGATAGAGGTATAAATGGGTATTAGCCTTGTTTCTTATTTTTTGAACAATTATAATCTAAAAAGAGGTGTATACATATGAATGAAGAATTTGTTAATGAGATTTTAAATAAGCTCCGGGATGGAGAGTTAAATGAATACCTTGTGAAGAAAGATCAATTTTTGGAGTTCCGCAATACGTTGGTTAAGCGGGAAGATTTTAAGCATTATAGAGGAATTGCCCTTCACGGTGGGGATGTCCTGTATCGATATACGGAAGACGCAAGGAGTTAATGGGAAAAAAGTAACAGAACTCAACTTGACAGAGAACATATAAATTTAGTAAAATTATCTTGAATTCGAGATAATAAAAAAGGGTGGATCGTATGGAAGCGAATGAAGCAGTTAATGTTCCTAACCTCTCCTTGAAATTTTTTGTCATACTATCTAGAGCATTTCGATCTGTAAATGAGCGGGTAGAAGAGGATGTAAAAGGATACGGATTAAATCTAACTGAGTTTGCTGTGTTAGAACTTCTCTATCATAAAGGGGACCAACCAATTCAACATATTGGTAAGAAGGTCTTATTATCGAGCGGAAGTATAACATATGTTGTGGATAAATTAGAAAAAAAGAATTATATTTCAAGAAAACCATGTCCAAAGGATCGACGTGTAACATGGGCGTCCATCACAGAGGAAGGTAAACAATTTATGGATACGATATTTCCAAAGCATGAACAGGCTATTGAAGAAATTGTTGGGGTGCTGTCTGATTCTGAAAAAGAAGAAATGATGGTGCTATTGAAAAAGCTTGGATATCATGCTGACAAACTGTAAAACTTACTAAATGAGGGACTATTCTATAAGGATATAAAGTGTATATTTCTTGACCTCCCTTTTTAATAATTCTATACTTTCAAAACATAGAGTAGAATAAATTTTACAAGTGGTAACATTAGAAAGGGAGAATTCTTATGGTTTCAGAAAAGGTGAAAGACCTTCTATTAAATAAAATGAGCATGATCCATAAACAAGGGGAACAGGATATTTGCTTAGTTGGACCTGTAACATTACCCGTTCAATTAGATGATCAAGTGGTAACTTTTAAATGGTATACATGGCTAAAAATGGAGAGTGGAATGAGTAAAGAGGAAGTACTAGATGCTCTCCCTACAACTAATTTAGCAGAAATGCAGCAATCATCTGTTCTTGTATATGGTGATTTTGACTCAGAACATGATGCGCTAATTAGAATGCATAGTATTTGCCATACTGGTGATATATTTGGAAGCAAGCGTTGTGATTGTGGTTTCCAATTACGGGAATCCATGAGAATGATTGTCTCAAATGGATCTGGGGCTCTCTTTTACTTAGCTAATCACGAGGGAAGAGGGATTGGCTTATTTTCAAAATCCTTAGCGTATATTCTCCAGCAAGAAGGGTTAGACACAGTTGAAGCAAACCTTGCATTAGGCTTTAACGATGATAGTCGCAACTATGAAGATGCCATTCGCGTGCTTACTGAGTTACGTTCGAAGCCAGTTACCTTAATCACGAACAATCCGAAAAAACTAGCTGCATTACAAGAATACGGACTATTATCAGATACTCATGTCCCACTTTGGGGAGATGTTTCTGAATACAATAAAAAATATTTAGCTACGAAGGTTGAAAAATCCGGTCATATACAAGTAAAAGAAAAAATTGCAAGTATCTAATACTATATCAAGGGTAAGCCAAAAAAAAGATGGCTTACCTTTTTTCTACTCTACAAGTAGTATTATCTTGTTTTTTGTTAAAAAATAGTATGTACTATTTATAAATAGTTGGAAATCCTGTTGAAATGGGGGAGATGTAGTGGAAAGCTATGGTGCATTAATAAAAAAGCAGCGCGAATTTTTTTCTACAGGGAAAACAAAAGAAGTTGCTTATCGAATGGAAGCTCTTAAAAAGACTCGAAACATTATAAAAACAAATCAAAAGGAAATTATGGACGCATTACATAAAGATTTAAACAAATCCGAGTTTGAATCATATGCAACCGAAATTGGCTTTGTGTTAGAAGAGCTTAGGTTTACGATGAAGCATCTTGAAAAATGGGCGAAACCAAGAAAGGTAAAAACAAGCTTATCAGGTTTTGGAAGTAAAAATTATATTTATCCAGAACCATATGGGGTGGTCTTAATCATATCCCCTTGGAATTATCCATTTCAGCTTGCATTTGCACCATTAATTGGGGCAATAGCAGCAGGAAATTGTGCGATTTTAAAACCTTCTGAGCTAACCCCAAAAACGTCTGAATTACTAACAAAACTGATTCGTGAACATTTTCAAGAGGATTACATAGCAATTGTTGAAGGCGGTGTTGAGACAAGCACGGCCCTTTTAGAGGCAAAGACAGATTATATCTTTTTTACAGGTAGTGTGGCCGTTGGAAAAGTGATTATGGAGGCTGCAGCTAAACATTTAACACCTGTTACCCTTGAACTTGGAGGGAAAAGTCCTTGTATTGTCCACAAAGATGCGAATCTTCGATATGCGGCAAAGCGAATTGCATGGGGGAAGTATACAAATGCTGGACAAACTTGTGTCGCACCAGACTATCTGTATGTTCATAATGAAGTGAAAGCAGAATTTCTGAATCTGTTAACAGAGGCTATTCAGGAATTGTATGGGAATGCCTTAAGTAAAGAAAGTAAGTTTACGAAAATTGTAAGTGCGCGCCATTTTGATCGACTCACTTCCTTTATCCATAATAGTGGGGTTATTTTCTATGGTGGAGATGCTGATGTTGATAAGCTTTTGATTGAGCCTACAGTTTTAACTGATGTTACATGGGAACACCCGATCATGGAAGATGAAATTTTTGGTCCAATTTTGCCTGTAATGGGATACGATGATATCCTACAAACCATTGATGAGATTAATAAACGCCCAAAACCCCTTGCGTTATATATTTTTTCAGAAGTGGAACGAGTGCAAAATAAAGTGCTAGAATCCATCTCTTTCGGTGGTGGTTGTGTGAATGATACAGTTTACCATTTTACTTCACCCCATTTACCATTTGGCGGTGTAGGTGATAGTGGAATTGGTGCCTACCATGGGAAAGGAAGCTTTGATGTATTTTCTCATGAAAAAGGGATCATGAAGCAAACGACAAAGTTTGACCTTCCTTTGCGCTACTCAACAACCAAACATGGTTTGAAGCTGATTAAGATGATAATGAAATAACAGTAAAATGTTATTTATGTTAATAACATGACTGAGATGTTTGTAAAATTCAATCTGTATTTTTCCATCCTAACCAATATATAGGTGGTATATTTAGCGAGGATATTTTTTCCACTCATATTTTGAGGCAAAGTGTCTGTAAGGCTCAAGTATTCTACCACTTTTTGGGCAATGAAACGAAATATTACAGCTGTTAACCTTCTAGTAGAGCAAAAAACGACGATTACTAGGAGGAAAAAACATGAAAAACCTTAAAAAGATTGGATTTGCAACAGCATTAACATTTACCCTATTAGCATCAGGTGTGAGTGCATCGGCAGCAACTCATACTGTAAAAACAGGTGATACATTTTGGAATCTTGGCATGAAGTATGGAGTATCAGTTTTAGATCTTAAGAAAGCAAATAACCGAACAAGTGATATGATCTATCCAGGTGAAGAGCTTGAAATACCAGAGGTAGTGACGACTCAAGATAAGGAATTACTAGCAAAACTTGTACATGCGGAAGCAAAAGGGGAGCCATATGCAGGTAAGGTTGCAGTGGCTACTGTAGTGTTAAACCGTGTCGACTCATCTGAATTCCCTAATACGATTAAAGAAGTCATATACGAAAAAACAACTGGCGGTTCATTTGCATTTAGCCCTGTAGCTGATGGTTCAATCAACCAGCCAGCTGATGAAGAATCAAAACGTGCAGTAGACGAAGCCATTACGTTCCGCGGACAAGGAAAAGGGTCATTATTTTTCTTTAATCCAGATAAAAGCTCAAATCCATTTATGATGGATAGAGAAGTAACAACTGTCATTGGAAATCATCGATTTGCAAAATAATACTTTTCAAAACACTCATTTCGTGTCATAGCGAAGTGGGTGTTTTTTTTAACATCCCAACATATAGTGAATATTATGAATGATTTTTGAAAGGGGAGCGGTGTTAATGACAGCAAAGGTACTGTTTTTCGGGGATCCAGGAATTGATGATTCGATCGCAATTATGTATGGACTGCTTAATCCAGAGATTGAGATTGTTGGAATCGTTCCTAGCTATGGTAATGTAAAACAAGAACAAGCTACTCAAAATGTTGCTTATCTATTATCGCTTGCAGGCAAAACGGATATCCCAATTATAGCAGGTGCAAAGGGACCATTATCAGGAGAGGTCACAGCGTATTACCCTGAAATACATGGGGAAGAGGGGCTTGGCCCGATTCAACCACCTGATACACTTCCTACCGCTGAGTTATTAAACTTTGATGAGATTTTTAAAATAATCGAAAAATATGAAAACGAAATCTATATTGTCGATGTAGGAAGATCAACATCTCTTGCGATTGCCTTCATCCTGGGTGGTGAGGTGATGGAAAAAGTTAAGGGGTTTTATATAATGGGAGGGGCTTTTTTTGTTCCTGGAAATGTCACCGCTGAAGCAGAGGCCAATTTTTATGGTGACCCAATTGCCTCAAATCTTATCTGTGAACGTGCACATAACTTGGCAATACATCCTCTTAATGTAACCATCCAAGCTATCTTAACTTCTGAAATTGTTGATCAAATTGTAAGGCAGGGAACAAATAATCCTTACCGAAATTTGATTCGTCCAATTTTTGATTATTATTATGAATTCTATAAGAAAAGCATGCCTGGTATTAAAGGGACACCACTACATGATGTTGTTGCCCTTAGCGCAATTGTAAATCCATCCATTATGCAATATGCAAGACGTAGAGTAAGGATCGAAATGTCTGGGATTTTAAAAGGAGTGAGCGTCGCGGATTTTCGTGCTAATCCGGACAAGGAGCCTGTTGAAACATTAGATCGGATTGCATTACGCATTGATTATGAAAAGTTCATAACTGATTTTATCCAAGTTATGACAAACGGAAGAGTGGCTAGGTAGTTATATGCAGTCCTTTAGGGGGTCGAAATAGTTTTTAGAATGAAAATGGGACATTGGTAGCATGAAAGTATTCGTAATTTTCGGAAAATATACCCAAGCTTTCTTATTCATAATTGGCATATAATGTTAATAAGGAAGCTTCCATTTGTTGCCTAAGGTCAAGCATTACCCAATCTGGACTTTAGGGGGTGATGACATGTTGTTGCATCTCGTGCTAGCAATCTTTATTGGTGGCTCTATGGGCTTACTGGGACATGCTAAAAAAAGGGGGAAAATAGAGAAACCTCGTGTAACAAAACGCTTCATCTACCTAGGATTCTTAGAAGAAATGCTTATTGGAACCATTGCAGCAGTATTAATTGTAGCTTCAAGTGACACAGAATCGATTTTTCGAGTCATATTCCTTTCGATTTTAGCAGGTTACGGCGGTGAAAAAATTATACAGGGATTTGGCGCAGGAAAACAAACAGATCTGCCAAACGAATTGCCACCAAAAAAACAGGAACAGGAGACCATTAATAAGAATGATGTTATTTGATTGTAAACAAATAAAAAAAGAAAAACGTGGTTTGTTTTAATGACTCTTTTTGCAGGAATACTGTGGGAAGGGTCATTTCTATTTTTCGGAAAAAAACTTGTCACAATATGGATGGGTCTTATGTCAACAAACTATGGACCGAAAACTAGTGTTGTTTCTATGAAAATGGTATAATCAGTAGCAATGATATGAAATGGAGGATTTATACTACATGATTACAGTTACAAATGTAGGTTTGCGTTACGGTGACCGCAAGCTTTTTGAAGATGTTAACATAAAGTTTACACCGGGAAATTGTTATGGACTAATAGGTGCAAATGGTGCCGGAAAATCTACCTTTTTAAAGATTCTTTCAGGTGAGATTGAACCACAAACAGGTGACGTGCATATGACACCAGGTGAGCGTCTCGCGATCTTAAAACAAAACCATTTTGAATATGAAGAACATGAAGTTCTTAAAGTTGTAATTATGGGACATGCTCGTCTATATGAAGTGATGCAAGAAAAAGACGCAATCTATATGAAGCCTGATTTCTCAGATGAGGACGGAATGAGAGCTGCTGAGCTTGAAGGGGAATTTGCTGAGTTAAATGGTTGGGAAGCTGAATCGGAGGCAGCTATCCTTTTAAAAGGACTAGGAATACCTGAAGATCTTCATGCGAAGAAAATGGCAGAATTGACAGGTTCTGAGAAAGTAAAAGTGTTATTGGCCCAAGCTTTATTTGGTAAGCCAGATGTTCTATTACTAGACGAACCTACTAACAACCTGGATTTAAAAGCAATCCAGTGGCTTGAAGAATTTTTAATTAACTTTGAAAATACTGTTATTGTTGTATCCCATGACCGTCATTTCTTAAACAAGGTATGTACGCACATGGCTGACCTCGATTATGGAAAAATCCAAATCTATGTTGGAAACTATGACTTCTGGTATGAATCAAGCCAGCTTGCTTCAAGAATGGCTCAAGATGCAAACCGTAAAAAAGAAGAGAAAATTAAAGAACTACAGGCATTTATTGCGCGATTTAGTGCAAATGCATCTAAATCTAAACAAGCAACTTCCCGTAAAAAGCTTTTAGATAAAATTTCACTTGATGATATCAAACCATCTTCTCGTCGTTATCCGTTTGTCGGATTCACACCAGAGCGTGAAATCGGTAATGACTTATTACGTGTAGAAGGTCTTACAAAGACAATTGATGGTGTTAAAGTACTTGATAATGTGAACTTTATTATGAACAAAGGCGACAAGATAGCATTTGTAGGAAAAAGTGAAATTGCAATCACAACATTATACAAGATTTTAATGGGTGAAATGGAAGCAGACAGTGGTACATTCAAATGGGGTGTGACTACATCACAAGCTTATTTCCCTAAAGACAACACGAAATATTTTAATGGAGATGAGCCAACATTAGTGGACTGGCTTCGTCAGTTCTCTCCAAATGATCAAAGTGAGAGTTTCCTAAGAGGATTCTTAGGCAGAATGCTATTCTCAGGGGAAGAAGTATTGAAAAAGCCAAGCGTGCTATCTGGAGGAGAAAAGGTACGTTGTATGCTTTCAAAAATGATGCTAAGTGGTGCAAACGTGCTTGTACTCGATGACCCAACAAACCATCTAGACCTTGAGTCTATTACAGCTTTAAATAATGGTTTAATTGCGTTTAAAGGTTCTGTATTATTTACATCGCATGACCATCAGTTCGTTCAAACAATTGCAAACCGTATTATCGAAATCACACCAAATGGTCTTGTAGATAAGCAAATGACATATGATGAATACCTTGAAAATACTGAACTTCAAAAACAAGTAGAAGCCATGTACGTATAACATTAAAAACCGTCTTACCTAATAGGTAGACGGTTTTTATGTGCCGGAAACAACATTTGAGTCGACGCCATCCGGGTCAAGGGTATTTGAAGTACTCACACGATTATTGTTTGTCACATGAAAACCTGTATTAAATGATCCCGACCCAGCGATTGTTTTACTGGTTGAAGTAGGGGAGACATAAAAGGAATTACCGGTGATGATAATACCCTCATTGCTGTTAATTTCAATCGGTCCTAAAAAGATAGAAGCCATATGCTTTGCACCACCTTCGTTCATCTTCGTAGTACTAGCATATGGCTCCTATGGAATTGTGAAAGGTACAAACCCCTAAAATTTTAAAAAGGATAAGCCAAAGTAGCTTATCACTTACCTAATAAGGCTAATATTCCTTTAAAGATTAGAACAAATGAGAATACGATAATTGTAATTGCCCCAACTAGAGTAAATACGGAATGTAGGCTAGTTAATACGTTATCATATTCTGTTACTTTAATAAGGGCAAAACCTGCTAAAATACAAGCTAAAAATAATATAGACATTTTTTCCATATGATTTTTCCCTCCTTTCTTCATCATATGTCCAAATTGAGAGGAAAGTGAGGAAAACAACGATGTTTTACACATTTTTTAATAAACAGGAATAAAAATCGTTTTCGTGAATAGAATGGTCATGTCGGAAAAAAGTGGATAAAATAGAAGGTTTAAAAACGATAGGGTGGGTAAGATGGCATTAGTTAAAAATTGTATTATTGTAGTACTGTTTGCACTGTTAGTGGTGGGAATGATTTTACTTGGGGTAAGAACGATTGAGGCAAAGGGAAATCCAACAGTGATGAAGACTTCAGATGAATTATATGTTGAAAAAACCGTTCATTTCTAGGGGAATGACGGTTTTTTAATTGTAATAAATAGGCGGCCCAGTATATGGACCCCCTTATAGGTGAATTGTTACTGTTGTGAACCGTTTGAAAGCTGCTGCTGCGCCATTGCAACAAGGCGTTTCGTCATCTCGCCTCCAACAGAGCCGTTCGCACGTGCGGTCGTATCTGCACCAAGCTGAACTCCAAACTCATTGGCGATTTCTTCTTTCATTTGATCTAGAGCATTTTCGCTACCAGGAACCAATAGTTTGTTTCTTGCCATGATACATCACTCCCGACAGAAGTTTTTTGAGTAACCAAATGATTACTCATAATTAACTTTCCACGTAATAAAATAAACATGCTTGGGAATCAAGACCAATATTATTCCTTAATATGGGTAGGGGAAAATTAACTTTAGTTAGGTCAGAATCTTGGCCAGTTGGTCACAATTATTCAGAACAACTTCACAATGACATTAAAACGGGTTAAATTTTTCCTTAAGAAACTATTCAATCTTCAAACTTTCTTCCTGTAGTTTCTCCATTTCGACCTTCATCCATGTTGGGTCTAATTTTTCACCGATAAATACCAAAGTTGGTTTATAATTCATCAACTCTTTTAAGTAAATGGGTGTTCCATAGGAGTATTGAAATAAATATGTGTTGTTCGAATGGGTAAACTTTAAATAGCCCTTAATTCGGTATATTGTTTCAGGCATCTTTCTGAGCCATTCTTCAAACAAATCGAGATCAAGTGCATTTGAAAATGTATGCACAAATGTTTTTAGCTTCAAATCGAGATGTACATGTGCTCGCTCATGTGGTTTTCGTTCAGCTTTTTTAATTGTACGGAGATCATCAAGCTTCACCGATGCATGCTTCGTTAGCAAACTTCTTGCCTCGCTGTTGATGGATTGAATTTCAAAGAGCATTTGTCCTTGTTCCATTTCAGATAACTGGTCGATTTTATTAAGTAAAAGCACATCCGCATGACGAATCTGTTCGCGTAATAGCATTTGTAATTGAGGACTTAGGGAATCTCTTTCTCTCCAACGAATCACATCAATTAGGGTTACAATTGATTGAACAAATAATTGATCGGCAAAAAGCGGTGACATACATGCATCTAATACTTCAATTGGATGTGCAACACCCGTTGTTTCAATGTAGATAGCATCTAGGTCATAATCCTGTAATAGTCCTTGCAAATGAACCTCAAGCTGTCCTTGAATCGTACAGCATACACATCCATTAAGCAGTTCTTTAAGCGGAGTGCTATCTGAAACTGCGTTTGAATCAATCGAAACCTGACCTAATTCGTTCATAACTACAGCAACTTTTCGACCTAATTGCTTTTCTTGAGTAAGAATATTTTGTAATAAAGTGGTTTTACCACTTCCTAAAAAACCAGATAAAATAAAAACCTCAACTTTTTCCATAAAAACTCCTCATTTTAATAGTACATATTTTCCTAATTAAAGGTGAATACCTTCTATTATAGCGAATAATGGCAATTAGGGAAAAGGCGGAATCTTGTTAGTAGGAATTGACAGGAAATAAACAAAAAATATATACTAAAGTTAACTAAATTCGAAAGGAATGGGTAAGGGGCAATGGATAACTAATCTTATTTTCGTACCGATTTTTCAAAAAGAATGAGAGTCCAAAAGCAGGATGAAAAGGACCAAGAAGTTCAAGGCGACGCAGCTTTGAGTACCGGAGCGTATGCAATTAATACGTGAGGAACGGAGAAGCAAGTCAACGCAGAAATTCGATGTGTCATTTTCACCGGACTTTTGAACATCCTCTAAAGAAAAAACGTGTATCTAGAGAATAGGATTAGTCTGCCCATTTCCATGTCCATTAGTACATTATAAATGTACGTTTATTTGTGATGGGAAAATACGTCCTCTCTAGATACCGTCTAGGGAGGTTTTTTTATGACGATTTTAAAGATGACCGGGATTCAAAAAAGTTACGGAGATAAGATTATTTTAAATAATATTGAATTCACGGTCCAAAAAGGGGACCGAATTGGGATTGTCGGGGATAATGGCTCAGGTAAAACAACGTTAGCAAATATCATAACTGGGAAGATAGAAATGGATAAAGGGTCAATTGACATGCCTTTTGGCCCTATTTCAATTGGATATGTAAAACAGGCTGCAGAAGTAACATATGAAGAAATCGAAGAAGCGACTATTTCCGGGGAGATATTGGAACAAACGAGTCAACTAGGGTTAATGAAGGTACACACCTGGGACCAAGAAAGAGCAGTACATTTAAGTGGTGGAGAGAAAACAAAGCTATCCCTTGCAAAGGTATGGTCATCGTCCTCTGACCTTTTAATACTTGATGAGCCGACAAACCATCTTGATTTTAAAGGTGTGGAATGGCTGATTGAAGAAATGAAGGCATATCAGGGAGCCATTCTAGTTATTTCACATGACCGATATTTTCTTGATCAAACGGTTAGTCAAATTTTGGAGATTGAAGGAGGCAATTCATTCATTTATCAAGGAAATTATACGAATTACTATAAGGAGAAAGAAAGGTTGTATCAAAGCCAGCTTCATCGCTACGACATTCAGCAAAAGCATAAAGAAAAAATAGAAAACCAAATGAGCAATTTACAAACTTGGTCGGATAAAGCGCATCGCCAATCGACGAAAAAAGAAGGTTTTAAGGAATTCTATCGGGTTAAAGCAAAGAAAATGGATAAACAAATTAAGTCAAAAATGAAACGGCTTGAAAAAGAGCTTGAAAAGAATAAAATTGAAAAGCCGATCGAAAAGGATGAGCTGCAATTTCACTTCAAACAAAATAAAAAGAGAGGAAAACGAATAGTTGAAGTGAAAAATGGAGAAATGCAATTTGGAGAAAGAATCCTGTTTCAGAATAGCCACTTTTATGTAAAGTTTGGGGAAAGAATAGGCATACTTGGTGAAAATGGATGTGGGAAGACGACCTTGCTTCGCATAATAATGGGTGAAGAACGGATTTCAAGTGGGGAGTTATGGAAAAGTGATTCTTTGAAAATTAGCTATTTATCTCAAGATGTGACAGATTTAGAGGAAACGAAGACCATTCTAGAATATCTTGGGATTACCGTCAGAGACGAGATAAGTGAAGCTAGAACGATATTTGCAAACATCGGGTTTAATGCAGATAAAATCAAACAGCCCATCTCCACATTAAGCTTAGGTGAACGAACGAGAATTAAGCTTGTTAAACTTTTATTGGATGAAGTTGATATACTGATATTAGATGAACCAACCAATCACCTTGACCTTGTAAGTCGGGAATCATTAGAAAAAATGTTACAGTCCTTTCAAGGTACAATTTTAACGGTATCCCACGATCACTATTTTCTTAAAAAAATGTGTGAGAAACTACTTGTTTTTGACAATCAAGTCATTAAAAGAGTTGAGATGGGACTAGAAGAATATCAGCAAAAAAATCATCAAGAACCTAAGACAATACAAAACAAGGAAGAAGAAAAGCTACTACTTGACAATGAGATAAGTGCGACAATCGGCAAATTATCTTTACTTTCAAAGGATGACCCGATGTACGAGGAGTTAGACAAAAAATTGTTAGCGTTAATGAAAAAGAAAAGAGAACTATGAAAGCCTTAAAAAGGAGAAAAAAGTTCAGTGTCACTTCAACACTGACGAGTTCCTTTTTATGTTCCAAACAGCCCCATTATCAAAATAAAAACATATACGAATCATATTCATTGTCAAAAAAAGCAACTGAGCAAAAACAACATCAAATCTTCGGACAGTGAAGGCAAAATTATCGTGGTCTTGTCCGAAGGTGAGGTAACTTCAGACAAGGGAAGGCAAAATCATCGCAGTCTTGTCCGAAGGTGAGGTAACTTCGGACAAGGGAAGGCAAAATCATCGCAGTCTTGTCCGAAGGTGAGGTAACTTCGGACAGGAGAAGGCAAAATCACGGCGGTCTTGTCCGAAGGTGAGGTAACTTCAGACAAGGGAAGGCAAAATCATCTCAGTCTTGTCTGAAGGTGAGGTAACTTCGGACAGGGGAAGGCAAAAACATCGCGGTCTTGTCCGAAGGTGAGGTAACTTCGGACAGGGGAATGCAAAATCATCGCGGTTGTGTTCAAAGTAGAGGTAACTTCAGACAAGGGAAGGCAAAATCATCTCAGTCTTGTCTGAAGGTGAGGTAACTTCGGACAGGGGAAGGC
>NZ_JBPFDQ010000009.1:74273-83586 GCF_059415045.1 Ferdinandcohnia sp. SAFN-114
AACTTCGGACAGGGGAATGCAAAATCATCGCGGTTGTGTTCAAAGTAGAGGTAACTTCAGACAAGGGAAGGCAAAATTATCGCAGGTGTGTACAAAGTAGAGGTAACTTCGGACAAGAGAATGCAAAATCATCACTGTTGTGTCCGAAGTCAAGGTAACTTCAGACAGGGGAGGCAAAATTATCGCAGTTGTGTCCAAAGTAGACGTAACTTCGGACAAGAGAATGCAAAATCATCACTGTTGTGTCCGAAGTCAAGGTGTCTTCGGACAAGGGAAGATAAAAACATCGCGGTTGTGTCCAAAGTAGAGGTAACTTCGGACAGGGGAAGGCAAAATCATCGTTAGTGTGTCCGAAGTAGAGGTAACTTCGGAAAAGCCAAGGCAAAATTATGGTAGTTGTGTCCGAAGTCAATATAAAAAATGTAAGCGTGAATTCGTTTGTGAATTCACGCTTAAAATGTATTGTGATTTACTCTTTTACTACCCAAATTTGGAACCCGTCACTTCAACACCGAACTCTTTTTCTTTTAAGCCCCTTTTTCGAGTGGAGTGTATTGTATTGGGCGCTTTTTTTGTACTGCAATCACCAATACAAATAAAATGATGCCCATACTACTGAATAAAACATGTGGATATATCAGCAATAGACCACTCGAGATTAACAGTATGCGGTCAAGGTAAGTCGCACATTTTTGTAGCCAGCCAATCACGCCTGCGCTAAGTGCAATAACACCGATAACCGCAGTTAAGAATGAAACAAAAATTTCAATAGGTGGACCATCGAGCAGAAGTGCAGGTTCTAAAACAAACATAAATGGAATGATGAAGCCCACTAAACCTAGTCGAACCGCTTCTATCCCAACTTGGTTTGGGTTGCTATCGGCAATACCGGCAGCGGCATAAGCTGCGACTGCAACAGGTGGTGTAATCGCTGAAAAAATAGAGAAATAAACAATAAATAAATGGGCAGCCATTAATGAAACACCTAATTCCATTAAGGCTGGAGCAGCTAACATCGCTGTTAAAATATAAGCAGCAGCAACCGGCATTCCCATTCCTAAAATAATACAAATGAGCATAACTAGAATCAAGGTAGGAAGGAGCATACCTTCAGTTAGTCCAAGGACAATACTCGTTAATTTACCACCAAGTCCCGTTGACATGATACCTGAAATGACTAGCCCAGCCGCTGCACAAGCTGTTGTTACTGGGATAGAGGATTTTGCACCATCAAGCATCGCTTCAAAAATTTGCTTAACACCCATTCGGGTTTTTTTACGAAACCAGCTAACTACGATTATTGCTAATACACCGTAAAAACCAGTTCTAGATGCGCTATAGCCATTTAAAAGAAAGAAGAGTAAGATAACCAATGGGATAAAATAGTACCAGCCTTCTTTTAACACGTTTGAAACGTTAGGAATGTCTTCTTTATTCGCCTTTGGTAAATCTAATCTTATTGCCTCAAAATGAACCATCGCAAGCAATGAAGTATAGTAAAGTATTCCAGGAATAATGGCAGCAATAACAATCGAAATATATGGAATCTGAGTAATTGCTGCCATTAAAAAGGCAGAGGACCCCATAATTGGTGGTAAAATACTACCTCCAGTCGATGCAGCTGCCTCAACTGCTGCCGCAAATGTTGGTTTGTATCCGGAACGCCTACTCACTGGAATCGTAAATGAGCCTGTTGTTACAACATTCGCTGTTGGGCTACCAGAAATCATGCCAAAAAATGCACTCGCAATGACGGCCACCTTGGCTGCTCCACCGCGGGTTCTTCCAGCAAGAGCTGTCGACAACTGGAAGAAGAACTCACCCGCACCCGCCTTTTGTAAAAACGCTCCAAATAGTAAAAACATATACACGAATGATGCTGCAACTGCAATTGGTGAACCCCAAAGGCCGTTAAAGCTATAAGCTAGATCTTCAACTACTTCGGAAAACGAAAATTCCCTATGCCAAATGAGTCCTCCTAAATGATGGCCCCAAAGTGCATAACTGATTCCAATTAAAACGATGATGACGATCGGCATTCCAATCGTGCGACGTGCTGCTTCGATACTTAATAGGACAAATACGAAGCCAACAAAAATATCCAAAGGGGACATAGGGTCGACAATTGGAATCCGTTCCGAAATTCGTTCAGCGTGGATATTAAAATAACATCCGGCACCTAAAGCTAAGAGTGAACAAATATAGTCAGGGATTGTCGGTGTAGCGCTTGTTCTGCTTTGTTTTGAAAAACTATAATATAAAAAGGTCAAGATTAGAATGAAAGCTAGATGAGTTGCCAACAGTTGGATCGGATCTAGTTTTCCCCAGACAACAGACACAATTTGGAATAGTGATAAGATGAATGCAATACTTTTAAAATATTTAGCAGCGGGACCTGTCAAGTCACGCTTTTCACCTTCAGAAAAGGTTCTAGTTATATAATTTGTAAAGCCCATTATCTCGGGAACTCCCTTCTAAATTTAATGGATTAGTCCTTTTTCTACGAAAAATTTCTTTGCACCAGGATGAAGAGGGACCTTCCCAACTTTGCTAAAGTTTTCGTCTGATAGCTTCTTAAATTCCTTATGGACTGTGCCTAGATATTCTACATTTTCATAGATAGCCTTTGTAACGCGATACACTTCTTCTTCAGGAACATCCTTGTGAACAATTAAAATAGCAGGGGTATATAGGGTGTGTATATCTTGATTTAAAAAATTATAACTCCCTGCCGCTATTGTACCTAGCTCCATTCCTAGCTTATCTGCTACATCTTGAAGTATATCTTGGTCCATCGAAATAAATTTCATGTCATTTGTGATGGCCGCCTCTAAAATATCACTGGATGGGACGGATACTGCATCTCCTGTTGTATCGATTCGATTATCTCCCATCAATTCAAACGTTTTTGAACCACTTAAATGATCAACAGAACCACCCCAAGATGCTATATCTTTATAGGTTACATCGTACTCTTGTAAAATCGTTCGGGTTATGATTTCACCCGCAGAGCCTCTTTGGTCAACTGCTAGCCGCATCGGTGCTTCCTTTTGAATCACCTCGTCCAATGAATCGAATTCCACGTCAGCTCGTGCGATTAATTGATAATAGTTAGCAGGAATCACCACACTAATCGCCCGTATATCTGGATAGGCTTCTTTATAAGGTTCTGTTCCACTAAATGCTGCGTAAGCTGTCATGGCATAGGAGATACCATAAGGGACCGTGTTTGTTCCAACACTAGCCGGATTCTCAACAATTCCGCCAGGCTCAACCGTAATAAGTGAACCTTTATTTTCACGACGAATCGACTCGGCGATACCTTCTGTAAAAACAGACCATGCGCCACCTGTCCGTCCGCCAATAATAGTCGTTCGAATATCGCCAGTATCAGAGACAGACACCGCACCAACTTTATTCAAGCAACCTGCTAAAAGAATACTGCTAATTAAAAGTAAGAAAGAATAAATCCAATTTTTTTTAGACATTCACAATACCCCCAAAGGTCATGCTACCCGAGTTCCACTCGTACTTTTAACAAGTCAGATGTACTCGGGTAGCATATCATCATTCATTGAAAGAAGATTTCTTGTTACCTTCTTTTACTTGCAAGCTAATATCAAGGGCTTTTACTGAATGGGTTAAAAATCCTAATGATATATACTGGACACCGGTACCGGAATAGGTGGCTAAATTATCTAAAGTTATTCCGCCAGAGGCTTCGGTGATGATTCCCTTTGGTACTAACTTTGTGAAGTCATTCACTTCTTCAGGGCTACGATTATCGAACATAATCACATCTGCTCCAGCTTCCACAGCTTCCAAGACTTCTTCTTTGTTTTCCGTTTCAACTTCAATCTTTACCATATGGCCAATTTTTTCGCGTACCGCTTCAACCGCTTTTGTAATCGAACCGCAATAGGCGATATGGTTATCCTTAATCATAACCCCATCATAGAGCCCAAAACGGTGATTTTTGCCACCACCCGTTACAACTGCATACTTATCAAGCATACGAAGTCCTGGAATGGTTTTTCTAGTATCACAAATACGAATGGAAGGGTCGTTTAAAGCTTCTACACATCTGTTTGTAACGGTTGCAATTCCACTCATTCGTTGGATAAGGTTCAGTATCACTCTTTCACCAGTGAGTAGGTGGGATGTCGGTCCACTTACTGTTGCGATTGAATCGCCAGCATAAACATAATCTCCGTCAGAAAAACGAAGCTCGACTCCAATGGTAGAATCTAATAAGCGATAGGCTTCCTTAATAATGGCTAATCCAGAAATAATTCCTTCCTCTTTAGCAATAAATACGCCTTGACTTGTTTGTTCAATTGGGAAAATTGATTGACTTGTTACATCCAGTTCACCTAAATCTTCAAGTAAGAACTCCTGTAACATTTTACGCAATTTTAATAGATTCATAGTTTTTCCTCCTAGGATAAATAAGTTTGATAATAATTTCACAAACTTAGGTAAGGTAATTTTTGGTTATAAAAAGTTTAAGAGATACATCTGGAAATACAAGTGTCTTGTCATCTATATTTACATAATACTATCTAAATTTCAATAGCATCAATAAATAAAATTATTGGCTATTTTATAATTAAAAAGAAAAAAACACCACTGGAAGAGAAAATCCTCCAATGATGCCTATATATGACTTGTTAAATTTACTAGAGACAATATTATATTAGAATGCCCAGTCCCCTTTACGGAAAACGGGTTCGATGGTTCCATCAGTCGTAATGCCGTCGATGTCCATTTCACCTGAACCGACCATGAAGTCAACGTGTGTGATACTTGAGTTTGCTCCTTTTATTACAAGCTCTTCCCGCGACATTGTTTTACCACCTTCAATACAGAAGGCATATGCGTTTCCGATTGCAAAGTGATTGGAGGCATTTTCATCAAAAAGAGTATTGTAAAACAGAATTTTTGATTGTGAAATAGGTGAACTATGTGGAACTAACGCAACCTCACCTAAATAGTGACTGCCTTCATCTGTTTCCACAAGGCGTTTGAGTGTGTCTTCACCAGCTTCAGCCTTTACATCCACGATTCGTCCATTTTCAAATGTGAGCGTAAAGTTATCAATTAAGCTTCCCCCGTAATTGAGTGGCTTCGTGCTGCTTATATAACCATTTACACCTTCTTTCGCAGGAACGGTGAAGACCTCCTCTGTTGGCATATTGGCTACGAATTGAATATTTTGTTCGTTTTCACCACCACCGCCAATCCAAACGTGACCCTCAGGAAGTTCTACCATCAAGTCAGTTCCAGGTGCTGTATAATGCAATTTTTTATATTTTTTCTTGTTTAAGTACTCCACTTTTGCATGCAAAGTTGCATTGTGATCCTTCCATGCTTGTACGGGATTTTCCGTATCTACACGAGTTGCTTGGAATATCGCTTCCCATAACTTTTCAACTTGTTCTGCAGAGGAGAGGTCTGGGAATACTTTTTCAGCCCAGCTTTCTGATGGCACAGCAATAACGGACCAGCTTACTTTATCAGCTTGAGAATAATTTCGGTATTTTTCCAGTGCTTGACCAGCAGTTTTATTTGCATTGGCAATGCGCTCAGGATTGACACCTTTCAGTAAATCTGGATTTGATGAAATGATAGACAAAAAGGCAGCTCCGTTTTCAGCGAGTTCTTCCATTCCTTTCGCTTTCCACATTGGGTAATCCAGGAATGCTTCATCTGGTGCTAAATCAAAGCGAGTGCGTGTAATTTCGTCATCATTCCACTCGACATATACATTTCTTGCTCCGGCCTCATAAGCTTTTTTTACAACTTTTCTAACATATTCTACAGCTGAGATAGGTGCATTGATAAGTAGGTTTTGTCCTTGCTGTACATTAACACCTACACGCACAGCTAAGTCAGCATATTTCTCTAACATTTGTTCGAACGTACTCATATGTATTCTCCTTTGCAACGTGCTATTAACCTAACACGATTGTGTTATATTTCTTTTTTAGTGTAACAGATACAATATCAACCATGAAATACATTTTTATGAAATTAATGTCTTAAATTGAAACCCTTACCACCCCTTCATCGTATTAAAAGTATGAGGAAGGAGTGGTTTTTTTATGTCCAACAAACCAGTGCTTAAACTCCCAAAAACAATATCTGAAAGAATACTAGAAACGCTATCAATTTTATTTTTAGTTGGTATTTATGTTTACATCATCGTAAGTTGGGGTGAAATCCCGGATCGAGTACCTACCCACTTTAATATCTCTGGTGAGCCAAATAGCTGGGGTGGTAAAGGTAGTGTTCTCATCCTCCCAATCATTGCAACCTTTTTATTCAAGACCATGTTTATCTTGAGTAAGTTTCCGCATATTCATAATTACCCTGTTGAGGTGACACCCGAAAACGCAGAAGGCATATATAGAGCATCTCGAAAAATGCTCGTCGTGATGAATTTCCTTCTTACGTTTTTCCTAGTGATTGGTGCATTGGAAATGATTAACGTCGCCCAAGGAAATGAAGGTCTAGGCATGTGGTACATGATTGGTTTTTTTGTGTCTCTTTTTGGGACAATGGGGTATTATATGTACAAGATGTTTAAAATAAGGTAAGTGGGGAAGAGTGTCAAAGTGACCAGAGGGACGGTTCTCTTGGTTCCTTATAAGGACCATAAGAACCGTCCCCGCGGTACCAAATTACATAAAAGGTAGGAAATAAACATGTTACTTGAAATTATTGTACAAGACGCAGTAGATGCAAGAATGGCCGAAGAACATGGTGCAAATCGTTTAGAATTAGTAACGGCAATGACAGAAGGAGGTTTAACACCTTCGTATGGAATTATAAAGGATGTTGTTCTAGCGGTCTCCATTCCTGTTCATGTTATGATTCGTCCTCATGGGTACTCATTTATATATTCAGAGGAAGATAAGCGAGTGATTTTGGAAGATATAAAGGTTTGTAAGGACCTTGGTGCCACAGGAATTGTTTTTGGTTCATTAACGGAAAGCGGAGAGATTGATGAAGCCTTTCTTGACATAGTGATTGCAGCAGCGGATGGAATGAAAATTACCTTCCACCGTGCAATTGATGAAGCAAAGGATATTATTGAGGCATATAAGACCCTTCAAAAATATAGTGATTCTATCCAAACGGTATTAACCTCTGGAGGAGCGCCAAAGGCGTTAGAAGGTGTAGAAAATCTTAAGGAAATGATTGCATTAGCTAACGAAAAGCCATCACCGGTCGTTATGCCAGGATCTGGCTTATCACACAACAATATTGTAGAAATTCATGAAAAAGTTCATGCAACCGAATACCATTTCGGCTCTGCGGTTCGAATAAATGGGAAGTTTAGCGAACCGATAAATGGGAATACTATTAGTACGATAAAACAAATATTAGGTTAATACAACATGGATGTCTGAATGTAGATTTAGACGTCCTTTTATTTTGGCAAAAATCGATTGAACAGATATCACGCCGATAGAAACAAAGAAGTTACGGCTAGTCACGAATATGGAGAGTGAAAACCTTGGAAGTTCTCATTAAACACCTCGAAACGATATGTAATAAACATTTATTAACGGAAAAAATCTTACTTGTAGATTCATATATGATTGGCGAACAAATACTAAGGCAATTTACTCAAAATAAAAATAATGCGGTAAATATCAAAATCAAAACTGTTAAGGATCTTGCACTTGATGCCTACTCTAAAGAAGAAAACCAACTCATCAGTGACACACTAGGAACTCATTTTATGTATTCCCTACTGTCGGAGCAAAAGATGGACTTTCGCTATTTTCAAGAGGTTGAAATCACGCCGACTTTAAGCCAAAGGATGTACCAAACAGTAAAGTTATTGCGCCTGGATGGCTACACAAGTAGCTCAGTTTCGAGGGAAGATTTTGTTTCACCTGCAAAAGGCGAAGATATGATAAGAATATTAGCGACTTATGAAGAACTTCTTCATAAAAATAAAATGATTGATGAAGCCGAGCTTTTCAGGAGTGCTCTAGGAAAATATCACTCTAGAAACCAAGTCTTCATTTTTCAGAGCAACTTAAGGTTAGCTTACCTTCAAGTAGAATTTATAAAGAGTATACTTCCAGCAAATTACTTCCATTTACCGATGGAAGCAGTACGAGGTATGGAGATACCTGAAAGCACTTCTTTTTCAAAGGTTGTTTTCGGTGGCGAAACACCATTAAGCTATCTTTTTGATGTAGAACATTGCCAAACAACGATTCCGACACTTTCCCTTTTTTCTGCTAAAACGGAGGATACGGAGCTAAAGGAAGTACTATTTCGCATGAAGGAAAAAGGAATCAGGTTTGATGAGGCAGTAATCTTTTACACAGCAAGTTCGAAATATATAACCACTATGTATCATCTAGCGGAACGAATGCAACTCCCTGTGACGTACGGTGAGGGGATTCCAATTGGTTTTACGCGTCCTGGAAAGTTTGTGGCAGGCATCCTGGCTTGGATGAAGGAAGTTTATAGTGTGCTAGTCTTCTTGGACCTTCTTCAGGAAAATTTACTGGATTTGAGAGAAGACGCGCCGTCAAAAGCTAGAATTGCAAACTTGCTAAGGGATGCACATATTGGTTGGGGGAAAGAGCGTTATCTTTCACAAATCCATGACAAAATCAATCAACAAAACACTTCAGAGGAACGAATCCAGCATTATCAATGGCTATTAAAATGGTTCTCATCTGTATTCAAACAAACACCTACAATCCAACATGATGGAACCATTGTCTATAGTGATCTGCTAAAAACGATTAAATATTTTCTGCAAAACTATTGTAAAGTTTCTTCCGTATTTGACCAACTAGCGAAAGAGACATTATTAGGTAGAATTGATGACCTGTTGCCCTATGCAAATGAGGCTATAATAGAAGTTTATCAAAAATTTGAGGATGATTTTTTGTCAATACATATTGGCCATTCCCGACCAAAGCCTGGCTTTTTACATATTTCGTCCTATAAAAATGGTATCTATTTGAATCGTGAGCATGTATTTATTGTTGGAATGGACAATCAACGGTTTCCAGGGAGTTCAGGGGAAGACCCATTATTGCTTGATATAGAACGTGAGAAATTAGGTAGATTCCTTCCGTTAGAAAAGGACAAGGCGAAACGCAATCTCTATCTCATGTCTCAGCTATTAGCCTCAGCTGCAAACCATGAGATTACCGTGAGTTACTGCAGATTTAACGTTAATGAAAACCGAGTAATATGTGGACTAACCTAAAATAGTGAGACAATATAAAACACCTCCAAAATGGCAATACTTGAGATAAGTATTGTGACATTA
>NZ_JBPFDQ010000010.1:0-81386 GCF_059415045.1 Ferdinandcohnia sp. SAFN-114
CTTTCGAACCGCCGTATACCGAACGGTACGTACGGTGGTGTGAGAGGTCGGCGCGGTAACGCGCCTCCTACTCGATTATTTGCTCAGGAAGGAGAAACTATTAATCAAATTTCAAAGTGGATTGTTCTTATTAAAGAAATATATGTTGAAAAGTGCTTGAAATCAAAGAATAAATACGTTATGGTATATACAGGTTGTTCTTTGAAAAGAACAAAATCCTAGATGTCCTTTTTTGAAAAGGAGTGAAAATATGCTAAAGAAGACATTAAGATGGAGTGGAAATGTATTATTTGCTTTATTCGTTCTGTTAAGTGTTTTAGTGTTGGTGTCGACCTTTCAATCAAAAAGTCAGATTGGACAAGTTCCCTCCATCCTTGGTTTTAAAATCATGACCGTGATGACAGGTAGTATGGAGCCGGAAATACACCCCGGAGATATGATTATCGTCAAGGGGAAGGATCCTAGTAAACTCCAAGTAGAGGACGTCATCACGTACCAATTGAACCAACAGACACTCGTAACACATCGAATCGTTGATTTGGTAAAGAAGGATGGGGAAACTCTTTATCAAACAAAAGGTGATGCCAATAATGTGGTGGATCATAACTTTGTGTCCTCAGACCAAATTGTAGGCGTTTTAGCTTTTACGATACCGAAGGCTGGGCATTTGGCCCAAATCTTACAAACCCCTACTGGTATTATCATAATCTCTCTTTTAATTTTGTTGATAATAACGCTTGGAATGATCAAAAAGATGCTAACAGCACAGCGAGAAGAAACTAGTCATACATAATGCATTCCGCCGTTATTACTCATAACTTATTTGATGAAGGAGGTGTCATTTAACTATTTTTAGCAGTTTAATACATTAGTAGAAACGGGAGGATACCATGAAGAAAAAGAGTATTATTGGATTAGTTTCTTTGTTAGTTGTGTGTATTGCAGTTGTAGGTACGATTGCTTACTACTCGCTCAGTTTTAAAAGTGACAAGAATATGGCAACAGCTGCTAGCTTTAAAGTTGAAGCAAAGCATAATGGACAGGCGATTGGTGATGAGCAATTTCAGTTAGATGAGCTTTATCCAGGCATGGAAACAATAGAAGCCTATAGCTTTGAAGTGAATAAGAAAGGTACTGAAGTACCAGTAGAGTATCAAGTGAAGTTAACTCCAACTGGTGAATTGTTCCCTGCAAATGCGAATTCTCCAGTTACCTTTACATTACAGCGTCAACTTGATGGCGAATGGGTATCTCTAGATCATTCAACTGCATTTAAACCGGAAGCTGACGTAGAAAACTATCGTATTTTAGTTGATTGGCCACACAGTGATAATGATATTGATTTTGAAGGTAAAAGTGGAAACATCCGCTTAGAGGTTATTGCAACACAAGTTGAAGCAAGTAGCGCTCAGGTAGCAAAAGAAAAGTATGAGGCAGTAAACGAAGCGTTCCTTGCATTAGATAAAGTTCATAATAACACTTCTTTTAATAGAGGGAACTTTACAAAAGCTCAATCAGACGCAGTGCAAGATTCAATTAATGAGCTAGCTGCTTACGTTGATGGATTAGTAGACGGAAAAACAAAGACTGAATTAAAGGCGAAAGTAGCAGATTTACAAAAAGCCCTAGATGAAAAAGTGGCATCTCGCTATGTGTATTATGAAGTTGTGGAAGAGGAAACACATTTTGAGCAGCTTAAGCTATCTATTTCTGGAGAACTATTCTCCACTGCAAATGGAAGAACACAACATAATAATCCGATGTATACAAATTCTGGTGGAGAGAAAAACACAATTTATTTAAGATACTCTAATTTCTCATTTGTTAAACCTACAGTCGGTGATAAGGTAGATCTGAACTTAAGGTTTAGCAATAACGTGAAAAACATCGATGTAACTTTCACAAACCTTGGTGACGGCAAATGGCAAATTGAGAGTGATTGGTTAGTAGAAAAGAAATAATTGAGGGATAAGTTTTGTCCTTTTGTTCTTTATTAAGAAAAACATGTGCATTATGACGATCTATAACGTTTGAAAAAGGAGGAACCACAATGAAGAAAAAAGCTTTATTCGGCCTAGCTTCCCTCTTAATTATTGCAATTGCGATTGTTGCAACAACAGCTTATTTTACGAAGCAGTTCGTTAGTGACAATAACCCAGCAAAGGCTGCTGTTTTTAATGTGGATGTTGTGGATAGAGATGGTCAAACTATTGGGGACGGAAAGTTCAATCTAGGGGAAGATTTCTTTCCAGGTATGGAGCCTGTTGAAGTGTACAACTTTACAATCAAGAAAAATGATACGAAGCTTCCTGTTGAGTACAGCGTGAACTTCACGCCAAGTGGCGAATTGTTGACTGGAGATACACCTATTGCTCTTGAACTTCAGAAGGATGTAGCGGGTGTGTGGACGAAGGTTGACTACTCCACCACATTTAAGCCAGAAAATGACTCTGAAAGCTACCGCATTCTTGCAAGCTGGCCACATGGTGACAATGACATTGCATTCCAAGGTAAGACTGGAAACATGAAATTAGAGGTTACAGCAACCCAGGTTGATCCTGAAGAGGAAGTTGAAGGACCACCGTATTATACTGGTGAAGTTGCATTTAAGGCAACACCTAACGGCTCTACTAGAAAGACTTCTGAGAAAGAAGTTAATTTTTATGTGAATAAAGAAGGATATAAGGTAATTGAAATCAACAAGGGTGAAACAGCTGGAGATTTTGAAACTAAGGTTGGTAATGTAAAAGTAGTTGGGGAAACCTTTAATGGCAAACTATATTACCGTGTGTATACAGAAAAAGAATACTATGCGAGTGAATCTCAGGTATGGAGAACAAGTACTGTTGATACATCTGTTGATGGGGTAGTAAGGTTTAATGCTGTTCTCGGTCCATACCTATCTATCGAATCTAAAGCTCTATACAATTGGTTTACTTCAAACTAATTTTTACAATGGCATAGGCTGACATTTAAATTGTCAGTCTATGCATCACCATAATCGGGAGGTGACTTGATTGAAAAAAACGATTCTAAGAGCAACTGGATTTTTATCAGCGGGCATATTAATCTCCGCCATTTTACAAGCAAATACTCCTACATTCTCATACTTTACCACCCAATATCAAGATGTAATCAATGTTTCGACTGCTTCAGCGGAAGACCTGATTAAACATGTAGAAGTGATTAAGAAAAAGGATGGTAGTTTAGTAGTTGAGGTGGTCCGTGATAGTGATTATGGTTATCGACCCGATGTCGGCTTTTCGATTGAAGGCGATTTGGCCGAATACATCTTACATATCAATCCAATCAAAGCTGAAAAAAATGGAACTTACACTATTCCGCTCGAAGCCAACATTAACGCCTATCAATTTTTAGAGCTTTTAACAATGAAATTCTCTGGAAAAGAGACAACTGTCAAAGGAAAACTCACTGCAAAGAATTTTGATGGTCAAGTTATCGCAGCAAAGGATATTGAGCTAGACATTGATTATTTGTTAGGTCGAATTGATGATGAAATTGTAAGAAACAATCCAAAATTAGACAAGCTTGATGATCCTAAAGCCATTGAAGAGCTAGCAAACCTGATTGCTTTTTTAGCTAAGGGTGTGAATTTGGAAGAAGAATCGAGTGAAGTTATCGTTAAAACTCTTGCTCCGGATTTACTAGAAAAGCTTGAATCTCAAGAGAAACAATTGGATGAAAGAAACAATGAAATAGTAAAGCTATTGAAGGAAATTGATAAGCTAAAACAGGAAAAAAAGGAACTCCAAACAAGTCTTGAACACGAGCAAAAAGCTTTAGATGCCCCCCCTGTAAAACCTGAAACAAAAGATGATACAACAGAGGAAGTTGAGTAGCATGCTTCGTAACGAAAAAATAATAGATAGTTAGAAGAACGGGAGACGATATCGTAATCCCGTTATTTTTATGTTTTTTAAAGATTAGTAAATGCTGGTTATAGAATATCTATTAAGGTAGTTGCACTTTATGGGGGTCATTCGTATAGTGCTTTATAACTAACTTATAGACATAAAGCGACAAGTTAAGTAATTGTTTTAAATGATTTAGATTTATTGTAGTAAAGGGATATTTCACTAAAGTTTGTATATTCACTGTAAACATTTTATTACAAAAAAGTACAATAGTTGTCGTATTCTTCCGAATTTTAAATATTTATAGAAGGGTTTGACTATAGTAACATTTAGATTGTTTCAATAGCTACCATTAAATGGGTAACGATGGGAGGGGAAAATAGAGTACTAGATATGGTCCTTAAAGATATAAAGATAAGAGAGGGGAATAGGTATTGTCGAAAAATAGGAAGTTTAATAAGCTCTTTACCAGTTTACTAATCTTTGTGCTCGTTTTTTCATTTTTTGCTCCAGGACTTGTATCCGCGGAATCTACCTCTACGAAAGATATTAATTTAGACGAACGGAGATCAGCAATAAAGCAAGTTATTGAAGCGCAGGAAGCTCTTGTTTCGGAAAAACCAACGATTCACCCATCCTTGGTGAACTTAAATGGAAACAAAAAGGTTTCTGTCATTGTACAACTTTCGGAGAATCCAGTTGCTCTTGAAAAAGGGAAAAAAGAACTGAAGGGACAAACATTTTCAGCATCACAGGAGGCGGCTGCTGAAAAGAAAGTTGTTGAACAACAGGCTTCATTTGATAAGAAACTAAAGGAAGCAAGGATTGATGGGAAGAAAGGATACTCCTATCAAAAAGTATTTAATGGTGTGTCTTTAACATTACCAGCAAAGGACATCCAAAAGCTCGTGAATATCAAAGGTGTTGTACGAGTTGAGCCGGATAGTGAACGTTATGCGTTACAAGATATCACACCTGTTGATGATGACGTTTCTGCAACGATGAACACTAGTAATTCTTACTTAGATGTACCTGCGATCTGGGATATGGGCTATGAAGGTGAAAATGTAAAAGTAGCAGTATTAGATACTGGTATTGATTACAACCACCCTGAATTTGAAGGCGTTTATAAAGGTGGTTACAATTTTGTACTACATGGTAACGATTATACTCGCGGCCGCGCTGATAATGATCCATATGAGACAACACCGGAGGATCGACCAGATCATAAGCCAGAAGTCAATTCAACTGGTCACACGTTCTATACAGATCATGGTACTCACGTTGCAGGCACAATTGCTGCTATCGGTGCCAATCCATATGGAATTAAAGGAATTGCACCAAAAGTTGACCTCTACGCGTACCGTGTTCTAGGTGCTTATGGTAGTGGAGCAACTTCTGGAATTATTGCTGGAATTGAGAAGGCTGTAGAAGAAGGTATGGATATTATTAATCTTTCATTAGGTGGAGGAAGTAATAGCGAAACTGCGCCAGATTCTATCGCGATTAACAATGCTGTTCTTAAAGGTGTAACAGCAGTAGTTGCAACAGGTAATAGTGGGCCAGGACGTTCGTCTATCGGAAATCCATCGACTGCTTCTCTAGCTATTTCAGTTGGAAACTCTACTTTACCTTCTGAAACAATACAATCTACTATCACTGTTAAAGCTGGTGATTTCGAGGATGAGTATAATGTAGGCTTAATGGGCTGGACTTTCGCTTCTGACCCAGAAGAGACATTATCAGGAACGTTTGATGTAGTTGCAGTACCAGGACTGGGTGCACCTGCAGACTATAACGGTCTAGATGTAAAAGGAAAAATAGCCCTTGTATCACGTGGAGATATTGCGTTTGTTGATAAGATTGCTGCTGCAAAGGAAGCTGGTGCATTAGGTATCATTATACATAATAATGTTCCAGATGCAGGTCCGGCAGGATTCTTATTAGGGGATTCATTCAAGTTTATCCCGACATACGATATTCCTACCGCAAAAGGAAAGGAATTCAGAGACGCCATTGCTGCTACGGATAACAAGCTTGGTCAAGTAACATTCAGTAATTATGTAAAAGGTACGGTTGCGGGAGACGATATTAACGATTCAAGCTCACGTGGTCCATCCACACCAAACTTTGATATTAAGCCAGACGTCTCAGCACCAGGGACAAATATCATGTCTTCTGTGCCTGCATACGGAAAGGATTATCCTGATGCAGATTATTCGGAAAGCTATGATCGTTTTACTGGTACAAGTATGGCAACACCGCATGTAGCGGGAATCGCAGCATTGCTTTTATCAAAAAATCCAAATTGGGAACCATCTGATATTAAAGTAGCATTATCTAATACTGCAAAACAATTAGACAAAAAATTATATGATGTCTTTGCACAAGGTGCTGGTCGAGTTCAACCACTAGAGGCTATTAATGCTGAAGCTTTAGCATATGCATTAGATACAACAGAGTTTGAAGGCCAGACACATAATCATAAAAAAGGAACCGTTACATTTGGAAAGGTTGTTCCTAATCCAGAAAAAGAAACAGTTATTACAAAGGAAATTGAAGTAAAAGACCTAGTTAGTAAGACCAAAAACTTTGATGTAAGTGTGGAAGTGACCAAAGCTGCAACAGGTGCATTAGAAGACGCTGAGGTTACTGTTAACAAATCATCGTTTACGCTTAACGGCAAAGAAACTCTTACTGTTGCATTAACCGTACCTGCGGGTGAGGATTCACCAGGTAATGAATTACTAGGGTATATCCATATTGTAAGTGAAGGAACAAAACTAGCATTACCATTTGCAGTAGCATTTTCTGACGAAGGTCCGTCAGGGCTGGAGTACTACTTCCTTAATGAGTATGGAATCTCTCCTAATGGTGATGGAAAGCATGAAGAAGCAAGCCTTGAATTAGGGTTGTTGGGGGATGAGGATTTAGTAACCATTGAATTATGGGATGCAGTAAATCCAGAAGGCGGTGCATTTGGAGATGGTTATTTAGGGTTTATGTATCTAGATTCCCTTTCAGCTGGGTATTACACATTAAACGGAATTGATGGCACATACTTCGAGTGGCCGACTGGTGAGCCTGCTGTTGCACCAGAAGGCGTCTACACAGTAGACATGCTGTCATGGAATGCTGAGACATTTGAACCAGAAACATTACTTGGTGATGATGGTCCATTGTTTATTAAAACGTCTTCTCCAGAAATTTCGTTCGACACAGTTGAAGGAGAAATTGAAGGATCTGAAATTACTGTGAAAGGGTTAATCACAGATAAATTTATTGACTTTAAATCAACTGTTGAAGGTTTGTTTGGTATTCCATACGACGTAAATGAACAATTAGATGTTTCGTATGTAGCAACAAATAAAGATGGTAGTACAATTGGTCAGGATTCAATTACAATTGAACAAGACGGTTCATTTGAAATTCCGTTGACAGGTCTTCAGGCGGGTGAAAATACGTTGACACTTGCAGTTGAGGATAGCGTAGCAAACTCTGCAACTCAAGAAGTCAAGCTTCCAGTAAAAGAAGCTGAGAAGCCAAAAGAATTTGCTGTTTCATTAACACCTTCTACAACTGAAGAAACTGAAGGACCAGTTACTGTAAGTGTTGAAACTGACAGTGAAGAGGAACTTGTTGCTCTAAAATGGTTGAAAGGTGAAAAAACGGCAGCAGATTTTGTTGAAGGCGGAATTGATATTAGCCTTGAGGAAAAGAAATTTGATGTAGTTGAAAATGGTACGTACACTGTTTATGCGAAAAATAGTGTGGGTGTAGAAGCGATACAAACAATTACTGTTGAGAATATCGTTGTACCACCAGCACCAATCGCGATTGAATTAACACCGTCAACTACAGAACCGACTGAAGGTCCAATCACTGTAACTGTTACGACAGACAGTGAAGAAGAACTTGAAGTAGTCAAATGGTTAGAAGGACAGAAAGAGGTTTCTGATTTTGCAGAGGCTGGAAATGAAGTAAATCTTGAAACGCTTGCATTTGATGTATCTGCTAACGGTACGTATACTGTATATGCGAAAAATACTGCAGGTGTAGAAGCGGTGCAAACAATTGTTGTGGACAATATTGTTGAACCAGTGAAACCAATTTCAATCGAACTTACTCCATCAACAACAGAACCAACAGGAGGTCCTGTATCGATTACAATTGCAACAGATAGCGAAAGTGATCTAGTCGCAATGAAATGGTTACAAGGTGAAAAAACAGCAACAGACTTTGACAATGCTGGGGCAGACATTGACCCAGAAACAAAAACGTTTGATGTTATTGTAAATGACACATATACAGTTTATGTGAAAAACCTTGAGGGTGCAGAAGCACTAAAAACCATTAAAGTGGAAAATATTGTTGAGCCAACTGAACCAGTTACGATTGAACTTACACCATCCACTACTGAGCCAACAGAAGGTCCAGTTATCATTAAAGTTGATGTAGATGGTGATGTAGTTGCAATGAAATGGTTAGAAGGTGAAAAGACAGTCGCTGATTTCCAAGATGCTGGAATGGATATTGACCTTGAGGAAAAATCCTTTACAGTCATTAAAAATGGTTCGTACACAGTTTACGTGAAAAATAGCGATGGAACTGAATCAGTACAAGTAATAAAAGTGAACAATATTAAACCGAAAGTGGAGCCGGAGAATCCAAGCCCAGGAGATCCGGATCCACAACCAAATCCGGACCCACAAGATCCGAAACCAGAAGATCCTAAACCACAAGATCCGAAGCCGGACAACACAGGAAAACAACCTAATAATTCAGGTAAGAATGGCGATAACCATAACAAAGGAGGAAAGCTTCCAACAACAGCAACTTCCATGTTCAATTACCTTTTAATAGGGGGAGCTTTACTACTTGCTGGCGTTATTGCACTGTTTATTCTGAACAGAAGAAATAAAAATGTTACACTATAATTCTTAATCGAAACCTACCTTTACTGCAAAAAATTTATAGTAGAGGTAGGTTTTTTTATACGAACACACATAAATTTTAAAAGGAGATGAAAATGAAGAAAATCCTACTCTATCTGATTGGCGGGGTCGCATTCATTTGTTTCATCATATTTATTACACAAGAGCAATCCGATGATGTAATAAAAGAGGAGAAGGAAACGATAATAACGGAGGGTGAGGGAGATATGAGAGATAATCGTAAAAAGTTAGGAAAAATCATTAGTTCAAGGAAAAAGGTCATAGGGCCGAATCATCTAAAAGCATCCATTTCAAAAAAGGAAATGAACAATGGAATTTCAATAATTTACGAAATTTATAATGCGGGGGATCAAGATATTCGTTTGCAATTCCCATCTGCTCAGGAGTATGACTATGAAATATATAATGAAGCTGGGGATTTAGTGTACCGTTATTCAGATGAACATGTTTTTGCACAAGTCATTAGGGATGTTTTATTTGCTAAAGGAAAGACGTTAACTTTTGAAGCAGGACTTCCAAAATTAGAAAAAGGTGAATATAGAATATCCATTTGGGCAGCTGCAAGGGGAATGGAAAGTCTGAAAGAAGAATTAACTTTTCGGGTTGAATAAATCTTATTAGGTTTTCATGGGGTCATTAACAGTTTGCTGAGCATATTTCATCCAGTAACTATATACAGATAAACAAGTGACATACCCGTCAATTTCATTTAGAATGGAAATTATAAAGAAACTCAGACAGGAAGGTAAAATATATGAAAACGGCGATTGTAACTGATAGTACAGCTTACATACCACTGGAACTCCGTGAAAAACTTAATATACATATGATTCCGCTAAGTGTCGTATTGGGTGAAGAAAGCTATCGCGAAGAAGTCGACATTACTGCGGAGGCGTTTTACGATGAACTAAAGGCGCGCAAAGAATTGCCAACAACTTCACAGCCGCCAATTGGAGAGTTCGTAGAGTTGTTTGAAAAGCTCGGAAAAGAAAATGATACAATCATCAGCATTCATCTCTCAAGTGGAATTAGTGGGACTTACCAAGGTTCCGTGACAGCGGGCGAGATGGTAGAAGGTGTAAAGGTCTACTCATTTGACTCTGAAATCAGCTGTATGGTACAGGGCTTTTACGCGCTGGAAGCTGCAGAAATGGCGAATGAAGGTAAAGATGCAGCCGAAATTATGGAACGTCTTAATGAAATTAAAAAAACTGTTCGCGCTTATTTTATGGTGGATGATCTGACGAATCTTCAGCGTGGCGGCCGTTTGAGCGGGGCTGCGGCTTTTGTAGGAAGCTTGCTTCAAGTGAAGCCGATCCTTCACTTTGATGATAAATTGATTGTACCTTTTGAAAAAATTCGCACTCGTAAAAAAGCATTGAATCGTGTATTCGAATTATTTGATGAAGATGCGTGTAAGGGTGTGCCAATGCGTGCAGCATTAATTCATGCAAACATCGAAGAGGAAGCAAAGGAATTAAAGGCTGAGCTTGAAAAGAAATATCCACATGTTGAATTTTTACTAAGCTATTTTGGCCCGGTAATTGGAACCCATCTTGGTGAAGGTGCAATTGGGTTAGGATGGTATATGAAATAAAAGATTGCGCCGTACTTTGCGGCGCTGTTTTTTAAAAAAATTGGAGGAACCTTATGAGATTTATACTAGAAAATGAACTATTAATCCCCGAACATTTATCGGACAAGCCTGAAGTCAAACGAATTTCAGACCATGAATCTGGCCACTCCCGACCACTAAATCCCTCTTATGACTACTCTCCACAACTCCAACAACTACTCTACGGCAAGCAAATTTTACTCGAAGAGATTCCATTTTCTCTTGAAGACATACAACAACATTATGTGAATGGTTTTGTGCATTATCGAAAATGCATCACAAAAACAAAAGAAGGGTATTCCTGTGTTCGCTGTGGGAATTCGGACCAAAAGGTTTTTGCGTCGTTTGAATGTGCGCGCTGTTATCAGGAATGTACGTATTGCAGAAAGTGCATTAATATGGGGCGGATGAGTGAATGTACAGTTATGGTAAGTTGGGCGGGGCCAAGTCCGACGATAGAAAGCCCAGATAAACCACTTGTATGGGAAGGAACACTCTCAGCTGGACAACAAAAAGCTTCAACTGAACTTATACGGGCTGTTCAGACAAATGATCAGCTTCTGATTTGGGCCGTCTGTGGAGCAGGAAAAACGGAAATATTATTTGAAGGAATTCAAACTGCACTTCTAGCAGATAAAAAGGTTTGCATCGCCACACCACGCACCGATGTTGTTATTGAGCTTGCTCCCCGAATAAAAGCCGCATTCCCAAAAGTTGATGTCATCGCCTTGTATGGAGGAAGTGAGGATCGTAACAAAACAGCCCCCATTACACTCTCCACAACCCACCAATTGCTTCGCTTTTACAAAGCCTTCGACATGATCATCATCGATGAAGTGGACGCTTTCCCGTATTCCGTGGAGCCGATACTCCAATATGCTGTCAACCAAGCTAAAAAGGATATCTCTTCCACCATCTACCTTACCGCCACTCCAAATAAAACATGGAAAAAAGAAATTTCAGCCGGGAAAAGAAAAGCTGTCACGATTCCTTCGAGGTACCATCGTCAACCATTGCCTGTGCCTAAGTTTGTATGGTGCGGGAACTGGGAGAAAAGACTAAAAAAGAAGAGATTGCCAGGGAATCTGATGGCATGGATTAAGGTACATCTTGAAAAGGGGAAACAGGCTTTTTTGTTTGTCCCACGGATTACATATCTGGAAAGCATCGTCCAAGTTTTGCAGTCTATTGAACCACGAATACAAGGTGTCCATGCCGAGGACCCCGATCGTAAAGAAAAGGTAGCTCGATTTCGTACTGGCGAAATCCCAATTATCGTCACAACGACCATTTTAGAAAGAGGAGTAACTGTTCCGAATATTGATGTGGCCGTCCTGGGCGCAGAGGATCGAATTTTTACGGAGAGTGCATTAGTGCAAATTTCAGGCCGGGTTGGCCGCAGCGCTCAATTTCCAACCGGTCAGATATTATTTTTTCATTTTGGAAGAACAATGGAAATGGTGAAGGCGAAACAGCATATTGAAAAAATGAACAAAGAGGCTCTCCAAAACGGCTTCATTGATTGATTTTGCAGCCCATTTTGATTATGATTAAAGGTAACGGACAAAGAACGAATATGGTGGTGGTTTCCAGTGAAAAAGGTTGTTTATACGTTTGCGCTTTTGTTAATCATCGGTGGAGTATCATTGACAGGGTACTCGGTTTTTCAAATTTGGGATTCAAATCAAGCACAAAAAGAAGCATTGGTTCAAGCAGAGGAACTTATTTCAACGAATCCTGTAGAGGAAGAAGCAAAGAAGGATATGGTAATTCCAACTTTTGAAAAAGGCGAGACAATGGGAGTTTTAGAAGTTCCAAAGCTTGGTGAGAAAATGCCAATTATCGAGGGAACGGATGAGGATGAGCTGGCAAAGGGTGTGGGGCATTATCTCGGCACCGCGCTACCTACGCAAAATGATCAAATCGTTCTATCCGGTCACCGCGATACAACCTTTAGACGTTTTGATGAACTTGAGATCGGTGACACTTTTGTTGTGAAAATGCCATACGGTGATTTTACCTATGAAATTGTGGACACAAAAATCGTGGATGCGGACGACCGGACCATCATTAAATCAACGGCCCCAAATGAGGAGCTTGTAGTGACAACCTGTTATCCATTCGGATACATTGGAAACGCGCCACACCGCTTTATTTTCTATGGAAAAATGGTGAATTGACCTTGTGACCCCTAAGCCGGACGGAATCTGGCATAGGGGTTTTTGGATAGGTCCAAAGTATAGTTTTTCAAGCGTTTAAAAGGAATATTACAAAGTGATGTCAAATTAATGGAGGAGGACAAAATCATTTCCAATTTATGTTTATCATGTAATAATGAAAAAAGATAAAGAGAATGGAGAGGTTCATATGAAGGTTTTTAATGCAATGGAGCCATTAGTAGCTGAAGCAATTAATGATAATTGGTCTGAATTTAACCTGCCTTGTAAATGTGAACAGTGTAAAAATGATGTATTTGCCCTCACGCTTAATAATATACAGCCGCGTTATGTCTCGAAAGATAGTGGTATGGCGTATGTTCGTGCTCAATATTTTAATAAACAAATGATGGCTAATATCTATGTGAAAATCGCAGAAGCCGTGAACATCGTAGCAAAAAATCCTCAATGCGCTAATTTTCAAAGGAACTAACCGATGTCTACATGTATACTTTGTCATCAATATTTTGAAGAAGTGGATTCATGGGCATCCTTGTTTTCTCTAGTAGAACCTGATCCACTTTGTTCTACTTGTAGTGAGAAATTCGAAATCATAGAAGGTGAACTTTGTGAATGTTGCGGACGACCTTTTTTGGGTGTGGCAGATGAATATCGCGAAGGAAACCTCTGCTATGACTGCGTTCGGTGGGACCAGGATTCTCGTTGGCAGGGTGTCCTCACAAAGAACCGGTCGATTTACCTCTATAATGACTTTGCAAAAGATGTGATCTCCCTCTATAAATTCCGCGGTGATTATGTAATTTCTTCCATCTTTAAAACCCCTCTTAAAAAAGCTTTCCACACTCATTTTAATTCTTCCCATCTTGTTGTTCCCATTCCATTAAGTGACGAGCGATTGTATGAACGTGGATTTAACCAGGCCAAGGCGCTAGCAGCATTGTTAGATGTGCAGGTACATGAAATGCTTGCGAGGACTCACCTTGAGAAGCAATCGAAAAAGAGCCGTTCCGAGCGAATTCTTGCCGAAAATGTATTCCGTGTGACTGGAGAGGTTCAGGGTAAAGAAATATTGTTAGTGGATGATATTTATACAACGGGATCGACGCTGAGGCATGCGGGAAAAGTGTTGCTAGAAGCTGGAGCGAAATCAGTCTCCACTTTGACTTTGATGAGGGGATAGTCATTTCAAAAAACTTTCACTATAAACTCCTTTAAAACCACCGATATAATAGATAGAAAAAAGGTGATTGAGGAGAGAGTCAGAATGGCAGAACTAGCGAATTGCCCAAATTGTGGCAGTGTTTTTGTGAAAACGAATCTACGTGATGTTTGTGAAACATGCTATAAAGAAGAAGAAATCGCATTCGAAACAGTTTATACGTTCATTAGAAAAAAAGAAAATCGGACAGCTACCATTTTTGAGACCTCAGAGGGCACGGGTGTTGATGAGGAATTAATCATCAAATTTATTAAGACAGGCAGATTGCGTCTGGCGCAATTTCCAAACCTTGGATATCCTTGTCAAAAATGTCGTACTATAATTAGGGAAGGAAATTTATGTGATGAATGTGTAAATGAACTTCGCAGTGAATTATCAACTTTCGAAAAAGAGCAGAAACGAATCCAGGAACTACGAAATCGTGAAAAAAGAACGTATTTTGTTGATAAATAATCTAAACTTTTTCATGTCGCTGCCGATATTATTAAAAAGAAATAAAGTTCGGATAGAAAGCGAGGTTTTACAATGAAAATTAACCAGTTCGGACCAGTCGGAATGAATCCATATAAGAAGCAGATGAACAAGGTTGCTGCTACAGAAAAATCAACTCAGACAGACAAAGTCGAGATTTCTTCTGCTGCAAAACAGTTACAAGAAACATCACCTATAACCGTTGAACGCCAGCAAAAGGTTGAAGCCCTAAAGCAACAAATACAAAGCGGTACATATAAAGTGAACGTAGAGGACGTTGGGAAGAGCGTTTACGATTTTTATTTTAAAAAGTAATGTAAAAAAGGAGGGTCATTATGTCAGCTGAAAACTTAGTCTCAACGCTCAAAAAGATACTTATTTTACATCAAAACCTATTGAAGCTGTCCGAGCGAAAAACAGAAATTCTGAAAAAAGGCGACATCGATGCCCTCAACGAACAAATGAAAGAAGAACAAAAATACATTTTAGCGATCAAGCAAATGGAAAATGAACGGATGACCATTGTTGATAAATGGCTTGGACCACGAGTTCAAGAGAAGACATTATCAAAATGTATCGAAGTTGCTGAAGACCCAATTCGTTCGGAGTTGATCGAATTACAAGAAGACCTGCTTAAAGTGACACAAGAATTAAAAGTAGTTAATGAATTAAATCAACAGCTAACACACCAGTCATTGCAGTATGTGAACATGTCGTTGGACATGTTACTGCCACAGGAACAAACCGCTACTTACGGAAACCCAGCGGGTACAAAAGAGAAAAAGCAAACACGCTCAATGTTCGATTCGAAAGCTTAACTTATTCAGTGGTGGTTTACCGAGAATAAGTAAAGGCCTTCGGCGGATGCCACAGATTTTTAAAGGAACTTTTCGAGCAAGCTCGAAAAAATCTGGGCGCAAATACGCCAAGGCGCATTTGATTTATTGGAGGATGGAAAAATGGTATCAACCTTTCATGGACTAGAAACAGCACGCCGCGGCATGATGACCCAGCAAAGTGCGTTATATACAACTGGACACAATATCGCAAATGCAAGCACACCTGGCTACACAAGACAGCGTGTCAACTTCACCCAAACAACTCCATATCCATCTCCTGGTCTAAATGCACCAAAATTTCCAGGTCAGCTTGGAACAGGTGTTGAGGCTGGTACGATCCAACGTGTGCGTGAGAGCTTTATAGACGCACAATTCCGGGGTGAGCAAACGAAAACCAGTTACTGGGGAACACGCGCAAGTGCCTTAGGAAAGATGGAAGAAATAATGAATGAGCCAACGGAAACCGGTCTTGCAAACACATTGAACCAGTTTTGGCAATCCCTGCAGGATTTAGCGGCTAACCCAGAAGACCAAGGTGCACGTTCGGTTGTGCGCCAGCGTGGTGAAATGGTGGCAAACACGTTCAACTATCTATCAAACTCATTAACTGCGATAAAGGACGATTTTGGCAAGCAAATCAGTGTAACTGTGAAAACAGTAAACTCGCTTTCTGACCAAATTAGTAAGATTAATAAGCAAATCTCCGAGATTGAACCGGTTGGATATTTGCCAAATGATTTATACGACGAACGTGATCGGTTAATTGATGAGCTTTCGAAGTATGTTGAAATTAAGGTTCATCCACCAAGAAGCAGCGGTGGTGATTCATTACCAGTTGCCGAAGGAATCTTAGATATTTCAATCGTTGGTGAAAACGGGACTGAGACGAAACTGATAGATGGAAGTAATTTTAAAAAGCTCTCAGTCGTACCAGCAATCGATTCAGATGGTGATGGAGTAAATGATCAACCAACGGGTCCTGTTACAGGATTTCAATTAGATGGACAAGCTGTTCCATTTATTCGTAGCGGAGAAATGAAGGCATTAGTTGAAGCATACGGGTATATGGAAAACGGCGAGGAAAAAGGCATTTACAACAAAATGCTAGATGACTTGGATAAAATGGCATATTCGTTTGTCACACAGTTCAATGCTGTGCATAGTCAAGGGTATACGTTGAAGACTTCAACAGATGAAAGTAATTCAGGTGGCGACTTCTTTGAACCGTTTAACAATGGATATAAAAACGCAGCAGCAACAATAAGCGTTTCTTCTAACATAGACAATTTAAGTAATATCGCTTCTTCAAATGCACCTGGGGAATCAGGGAATGGCTTGAATGCTACAAATCTAGCAAATGTAAAGAACACTGATTTTAGTAATATACCAGGTTCAGAAATTAAGGCAGGTAGTATTCAATCGTTCTACGAATCTCTTATTGGATCAATGGGAGTAGACTCTCAGGAAGCAATCCGTATGGCGGATAATGCGGCAGTACTGAAGGATTCTGTAGAGAACCGCCGTCAATCTGTTAGTGCGGTCTCATTAGATGAAGAAATGACGAACTTGATCAAATTTCAGCATGCCTACAACGGGTCTGCAAGAATGATTACAGTACTCGACGAAATGCTTGATCGAGTCATTAACGGCCTAGGCACTGGTGGAAGGTAGGTGTAAACAATGCGCGTAACACAATCGATGCTAACGAATAACATGTTGCGAAATCTAAGCAACAGCTATGAAAGACTTGGAAAATACCAGGACCAATTAAATACACAAAAGAAAATCACAAAGCCATCTGATGATCCAGTAGTTGCTATTAAAGGAATGCGTTATCGTACAGACCTTAAGGAAATCGAACAATATCAGCGAAATCTTTCTGAAGCTTACACTTGGATGGAGTCAGCCGATGATGCGATGGATAAGATGACACAGGCGCTTCATCGAGTGCGGGAGTTGACTGTACAGGCTAGTACAGGAACGAATGGACCTGATGAAAAAGCGAATATTGCAGTTGAGATTGAGCAATTAAAAGAGCATATTGCAACAATTGCGAATACAAAGGTTGGGAATAAGTTTATTTTCAATGGTACAAATACAACAGAAGCACCGGTTGATTTAGCTACTACTACTATTTCAATGTCAAATGCTGATGTATTGCTTGAAGTTTCTAAAGGTATACACATGAATGTGAATGTAAAAGCTAAGGACCTTTTACAAGGTAGTAATACAAACGATATTTTTACCGAGCTTGATAATTTAATTAATGATCTTAACTCCGATGGAGATGTAGGAAAATATCTAGATACAATAGATTCTCATGTATCCAATGTCGTAGCAAATCGTGCAGATTTGGGGGCAAGATTTAATCGCATAGAACTCATTGATGACAGACTAAGTTCGCAAGAGGTGATTGCAACTAAGATTATCTCTGAAAATGAGGATGCTGAAATGGAAAAAGTGATTATTAACTTAACAACTGCGGAAGCAGTACACCGTGCAGCCCTTGGAGTAGGCGCAAAAATTATGCAACCAACACTAATGGACTTTTTACGTTAAGCTATCTTTTTAGGAGATAGCTTTTTTATTAGAGGTGAAACTATGGAGTTAGCGCAAATACGCTTAGAATCACAGAATGCAAAAATAGGTATGCGAACTATAAAACCAGTACAAGAGATCAAGCAACCTAAAGCGGATTTATCAATCGAACAGCCAAAGGCCGAGGTGAAGATAGAAACTACACCGGGAAAGCTGACAATTGATCAAACTGAAGCATGGGCAGATATGGATTTAAAGCATATTTCTCGTCGCATCGCGGAAGCAGCCGACAAAGGGTACCAAGATTCACTCGAAGGAATTGCAAGACGAGCACAAGAAGGCCAGGAACTCATGACAATAGAGAATGGTGGAAATCCAATCGCACAAATTGCCAAAAGAAATAGCGAAGGACCTGAGCTTCAGTTTAACGTAGGATGGATACCATCTCACTTTAGTGTTAAGACTAATTATGTTCCGGCCGAGGTAGACATTGAAGTGAATGTGAAAAATCCAAATATAAATGTCGGGATTAACAAACCAATTCACGAATACACTCCTGGAAAAGTAAATATTACTTTGGAACAAAGACAATCATTGAAAGTTGATTTTGCTAATTTAAAATATATCGGTGTAAACTACGAGCAACAGATTTAAAAAAAGGTTGGGAAGAAATGAAAATTGATACGAAATATCATGGTGAGATACATATAGAAGAAAAAGATATAATTACGTTTGCGAATGGAATACCTGGATTTTTAGAAGAAAAAAAATTTATCTTTTTACCCTTTGGTGAGGATACAGGTATTTCAATTATGCAATCTGTTAGTAATGCTGGACTAGCCTTCGTTGTTACGAACCCATTTCTCTTTTTAAAAGAATATGATTTTACAATTGACGATCAAGTGGTTGAACAGCTCCAACTCGAATCAGTAAAAGATGTTACGGTTTATGTGATACTAACCGTTCAAGATCCATTTGAAAATACAACAGCGAATATGCAAGCTCCTGTTGTTATAAATTCAAGAAAACAATTAGCTAAGCAAGTTATTTTAACAAATACTTCATATCAAACAAAGCATTTAATCTTTGAAAAAGGAAAAGTATCAGCTAAATAGGAGGTGGGAGAATGCTTGTATTAACTAGAAAAATCAATGAATCAATAAAAATTGGTGATGATATTGAAATTACAATATTATCAGTGAGTGGAGAACAAATTAAAATCGGAATAGAAGCACCAAAACATATTGAAATCCACCGGAAAGAAGTTTATCTAGATATTCAAAATGAAAACAACCAAGCCTCCCAAACTTCAATTGATTTGTTAAAACAACTGAATATCAATTTTAAGAATACCCGTTAAACTATAAATGATAGCGGGTATTTTTATTTGCGAAATATTTGTTGAAAATAATCTAAAAATCTATTAAACAATTACAAAACATGTCGATATTAAGTATGTAAAACAAATAAGTATAAAAGGCGGCCGACTTTTGTACTATTTGTAAATATATTTAATTCCACAAGGATGTGGGATTACAAACATTCAAGGAGGAAATAAGAAATGAGAATTAATCATAATATTGCAGCGCTTAACACGTATCGTCAGTTGAATAGTGCATCAAATGCTCAAGCAAATTCAATGGAGAAATTATCTTCTGGCCTACGTATTAATAAAGCTGGAGACGACGCAGCTGGTCTAGCAATCTCTGAAAAAATGCGTGGACAAATTCGCGGATTAGACCAAGCAGCAAGTAATGCTCAAGATAGTATCTCACTAATTCAAACAGCTGAAGGTGCATTAAATGAAACGCATTCCATCTTGCAACGTATGCGTGAATTATCCGTTCAATCATCTAATGATACTAATACAGCAGATGATCGTGCAGAAATCCAAAAAGAGGTTGACCAGTTAAAAGAAGAAATCAATCGTATTTCTGATACAACAGAGTTTAATACTAAGAAACTATTAAATGGTAATGTAGCAAGTACAGCTACTGTTAGTGGTACAAACACTGCTAATATTGATTCCGCTGATGTAACTAACGCAAAATTAGCAAGTGGGGTTTATACACTTACAGTAGAAAACTCTGCAAACACAGAAATTACGGATGAAGTAGATGCTGGAACAGGAATTCAATCAGGTGATATTACAGCCACTGCTGCGAGTGCAAGTTATGGACAATATCAAGTTAAAGTTTCAGACGACACTGAAAATGCTGGTAGAAAAATAGTTACCCTTATTAATGCAGCCAATGGAGAAGAAGTGGGCTCACAATCTAACGTAGACTATGGTACTGACTCTGTAACTTTAGGTGGTTTTACAATTGATACAGCTAACGGTACAGGAAACGGAACATATAGCTTTGAATATGAAGGTGACCATGACTTTAAATTAGCTGATAGTAGTGGTAATGTAATTGCTACACAAAGTTTTACTGATTTAAATAAATCTGATATTGAAATTGCTGGTATCAAGGTTTCCTTTAATGGAGATATTACAGATGGTTCAAATACAACAATAACAATAGCTAACAATTCTTTAACAACACACATTGGTGCAAATAAAGACCAAACAATGAGCATTAATATTAACGACATGTCCTCGAATGCGCTTGGTGTGGATAGTCTTGATTTAACTTCACAATCTGGTGCAGAAAGTGCTATTGAAGCTCTTGATAGTGCAATAAGATCAGTTTCAGGAGAACGATCAAAACTTGGTGCATTCCAAAATCGTTTAGAGCATACAATTAACAACTTGAACACATCTTCTGAAAACTTAACAGCTTCAGAATCTCGTATACGTGACGTTGATTATGCTTTAGCTGCCTAGGCAGTAACAAGCACAGTCGTCCTGGCTGGTAACGGCTAGTGATTATTATCGGGTGAATTGCTGGAAAACCCTTAGAGCTTTTCTAACCACAACGTAGTTGGAAACAACAAGCGTGACGGTTTGAAAAAAGAAAAGATTGGGCAATCAGCAGCCAAGCTCCTGTCTCGAAAGAGTGGAGAAGGTTCAACGACTAGGATAAACCATCTAAGGCGAAAAGCTATGATGATGAAATCCATAGGTGAAGCAATGGTCATCAGCATTGTGGATCCGAAGTGCCCGACCCCTACTAGATTGCTAGAGGGTGAAGATATAGTCTAGTCATTTGTGAAAGCAAATGTTCGCACGATGGCGAAAGAAATGATGAACCAAACTAAGAATTCTATTCTTTCTCAAGCAGCACAAGCAATGTTGGCTCAATCTAATCAAATGCCTCAAGGTGTGTTACAACTCTTGAGATAATGATTGAAGGGCGTCTAGCTTGGTAACGAGCTAGAGGATAACTGGGTGAATTGCTGGAACTTCCTAAAGCTTCATCAACCACAACGTAATTGGAAACGGTCAGCGTGATGGTGTAAAAATGATGAAGATGAAACAATGGATAATCAGCAGCCAAGCTCCTGTGAGGAAACTCTGGAGAAGGTCCAACGACTAGGGAAAACGGTCTAAGGCGAGTGCTATGACTATGAATCTCGTAGGACAGCAATTGCTGTTCGAAGTGCCCAGCTCCATATAGAATATGGATGAAGATATAGTCTATTCTGTAATCGAAAGATACAGTCGCAAAGCAAGCAAACCAACAACCACAAGGAGTTTTACAACTTCTTCGTTAATATTAAATCTAATTGGCTCCAGGCTTTGTCTGGAGCCAATTTTTTGGAGGAAAAGCTAATTTTGAATTATTTTATGATGCCAATACTCAATAGCTTCTCCTTTTGTAAAACCAGTTCTGTTTTGGAATAATGCAATATATGATAATTCTTCCTTATTCAATTCAATTTGATAGGAATTCGTTTCATTTCTTTTTTCGAGAAGGTTAAGTGAGTAAAATTGATATACATCTTCCATATCTAATTTGTTGTACATTTGATTATTAGCAGAGTGTATAAGCTTTTTGATCTCTTTTGTAGGTTTATTAAAATTTATTTTTGATGAAATATACAATGATGTTCTATGTTTTGAAGGTAAAGTTGAATGGGCGAAGGTGTTTTGGAAGATATCCTTACGCTTGATTACAATGTGAGATCTAATTATTGATAAAAAATAAAGTATAGATGGTTTGTCATATAGGACTAGCCTTTTCTGACCATCAATTGAAAAAGATATAGAATATCTCTCTTTTATTAAATCTTTTAGAAACTCTATCTCATGAGTAGAAAAAGATTCAGTTGAAATTACCACCTTTTCTGGGTTGTTTTTCTTTAATTTTAAATTCCCATCATCCTGGTACCACCATGCGAGACATATTGGAGATAGTACTCTCTGAATCAAATCAAAGGGCAATATCTTCACGTTGTTTGAATACCATAATTCTTTTAACAGAACATATAAATCATTAACTGTAGATTGTACATAGAATTGGTCTGAGAAGCCTGCCACCAATCGTTGATCAAACACTCTTCTAAATTTTGGAGGGCTAAGTTTAATATATTCACTTAAATATTGGTAGCTTGTTAAACACCATAATCTATCTTTTCTAGTGTGACCAAATCTAAAGCGTGGTGATTTATTTTTCTCTATTAAAATATTGCCGTCTCCCAAGAGTTTTCCAGTTAACATTTCTATGAGTTTTTGATCATAGTTTTTAATAAGATAATCTATTAATTTTCCATCCACCAATATCGCCTACTTCCATACATATAGGAACGTACGTTCTTTATGTTTTAATTATATCATTTCTAATATCATTAATCTCTCCAAATCACTAAAAATTTTCTCTTACAATCCGATATAACTAATAAAGGCCCGTTCGTTTAGGAGGAAATTAAATGTCGATCGATAATATCTCTTCTAGCACAACGATGAACTTCAACACAGACTATTCTCAATCAAAAAAATCATATGAATCTGAATTCAAAGGGGCTACCCTGAGTGACACGGAACCAACCCTTTTGTCTAAGAAAAACTCAAAAGATAATGTCCAACAGGTCATTGATAGCCTTAATAAATTTTTAGAACCAAATAATACTTCCTTGAAGTTTGAGCTTCACGAGCAATTAAACGAATACTATGTGACAATTGTGAACAATGATACACATGAGGTGGTACGTGAAATCCCTTCTAAGAAAATACTAGATATTTATGCTGCAATGACTGAATTTCTTGGTTTTGTGGTAGATAAAAAGATTTAAAGGTGGTGAGCACCCATGAATATGAGAATTGGTGGATTGGCAAGTGGAATGGATATTGATCAGATTGTTACTGATTTAATGAAGGCTGAGCGTATTCCTTTAAACAAGCTCAATCAACAAAAACAAATCTATGAGTGGCAACGTGATCAATATCGCGATATGAATAAATTGTTGGCAGAACTGGATACGCTGGCGTTCGATATGACATTACAACGAACTTATCAAACGAAAACAGCAACTAGTTCGAATCCAAGTGCTGTAACAGCAACTGCAAGTACTGCAGCATCGAATGGTAATTATAAAATTAAAGTAGACCAGCTAGCAACAGCCGCAACACGAGTTAGTCAAACTGGGATTTCTGCCGCTGGTACAAAAATTGACCCAAATAAGGCATTAAATACACAATCCTTTGCAGGCGGTAATGATTTTAGTGATTTTACAATCGTCACATATAATGAGGATGGCACAAGAAAAGCACCTGTAACGTTTGAAATTGATCCCAGTAAAGATACACTAAATACTGTTTTAAAAAAGATTACAGATTCCGATTTAGGAGTGCGTGCATTCTATGATAGTACCTCTGATAAGGTGGTCCTTGAACGTACAGTTACTGGTGATTTTAATAAAACAGAAGATAATACTGAATTTTTAGGAGCAGAGATTGGGTACAACGGTACTACGGCCAGCTTCTTAGCGAATACTTTACAAATAAAAGCGGGTAATCAGGATCCTATAACTGGTAATTGGACAAAAAATGAAACTGGCGGTACCAATGCGAAATTCACTTATAATGGTGTCTTGACGGTTGAGCCAACTAAAAATGAATATACAATAAACGACCTTACATTGAAATTCAATGCAGTTACTACTGGCGAAGAGACGATTTCAGTTTCTCAAAATACCGAAGATGCCTTCGATAAAATCGTTAAATTCGTAGATAAGTACAATGAAGTCATTGAAAAAATTAATAGTAAACTCGGTGAAACTCGCTACCGTGATTATTATCCGTTATCCGATGAAGAACGTGAAGCAATGAGCGATAAGCAAGCTGAAAAATGGGACGAGATGGCCCAAAGTGGTTTGTTGAGGAACGATTCTATTTTATCCAGTGGCCTTAACCAAATGCGTATGGATTTTTACTCACCCATCTCAGGCTTGAAAGAAGGATTTAGTCAATTAGCTGAGATTGGCATTAAAACTTCATCTAACTATTTGGATAGAGGAAAGTTACTTATCGACGATCCTGATAAATTGAAGCAAAAGCTGGCAGAGGATCCAAATGCAATTTATAAGATGTTTTCTGCTGAAGGGACAGCCTATGAAGATAAAGGGATTGCTAGACGCCTAAGAGACTCGATTAAAGGAACGATTACAAATATTGAATCTAAGGCAGGGAAATCTACCATGACAAATCAGCAGTTTACGATTGGTAGAAATTTAACAAATATTGATGGTCAGATCGACCGATTCGAAGACCGTCTCATGCAAATTGAAGATCGCTATTGGCGTCAATTCACTGCGATGGAAAAAGCAATTCAACGTGCGAATCAACAATCCGCATACCTCATGCAGAACTTTTTCAGCGGATAATAAAGTGAAACTTCAATCAGTGAGGGTGATTTTCAACCCACACAGATTGTTAGTTGAACCAATCGGACCTTTATGGGCAGTTATCTTCCACTACTCATCTTTATTGGATCACAAAATTTTGAGGTGGGGGATATACTGCCCGTTAAGAGGGATAAAAGGAGTGTAACGTAAATGGCAATTGGAAATCCGTATCAAGCATATCAATCAAACTCAGTTACGACTGCATCACCAGGTGAGCTTACGTTAATGCTCTACAATGGTTGTTTGAAATTCATTAAACTCGCACATAAAGCGATTGAAGAAAATAATATTGAAGCAAAAAATACAAATTTGCAAAAGGCACAAAACATCATTCGTGAGTTCATGGTCACGTTAAACATGGATGTGGAAGTATCCAAAAACATGATGGCGATGTATGACTATATGAATCGCCGCCTAATGGAAGTAAATCTTAAGAATGACCTTGAGATTTTGGCTGAGGTAGAGGGACTTGTAACAGAATTCCGTGACACATGGAAGGAAGTTATTCAACTTAATCGTCAACGTCAGCACGGTCAAGGTGGACAAATCTAGTGAATCCGGTAAATAGTCTGTACCGCATTACAAAGGAATTACATGGCATCTTGGCGGAACCGGTTCCACAGGAAAAACGTGATGAGGTCATTGAAAAAATTACGGGTCTCCTTGATGAACGGGAGCAGCTAATATCAAAAGTAAAACCCCCTTTCACCGAGGAAGAGGGGAAACTTGGTGCTGAAATTGTCCAAATGAATGTATTTATAGATAGTAAACTAGATTGTCTAAAAAAAGAGATCCAATTGGATATCGCCAACCAAAAAAAGCGAAAAGTAACGACAAACAAATACGTCAATCCTTATCATTCGGCACCTTCTGACGGAATGTTCTTTGATAAGAAGAAATAGTTTGCCATCTGGAAAAGGTGGCTTTTTTCTTTGACGTATTTACTCAAAATCAGAATAGCTATAATGGTGGGACGCGGGACCTGTCCCTATGTCCCACCATACATATTACAGATTTACCGAATTATTAAATGCTTTTACAGCAGCCTCCGCCACTTGAACATCATGAGGAACTGTACTACCACTTACTCCGACAGCTCCTACAACTTTTCCGTCAATCTCAAGTGGGATCCCACCGCCGAACACGACAAGACGTCCATTGTTTGTTGTATTCAATCCATAAAGTTCTGCTGCAGGAACCGTTGCATCTGCTAAGTTTGCTGACGGCATTCTTAATGCGACAGATGTCCAGGCCTTATTTTGGGCAATGTCAATGCTCGCTAACCAAGCATCATCCATCCGGTGAATCGCAATCAGATTTCCACCTTCATCCACGACTGAAATCACCATGGACACTCCAATTTTATTGGCTTCTTCTTCGGCACCTGAAATAATTTTTTTAGCTAAATCTAATGTGATTTTACTCATAATAATAGCCTCCTTATTTTTAAATACCTTATTTATTCAATATTCCATGTGGGTCAATGACAAATTTTTTGGAAGCACCTTGATCGAATTCAGCATATGCAGCTGTTGCTTGATCTAAGGAAATCAGTGTAGCATTTACTGCTTTCGCAATTTGTGCTTTTCCACTTAGGATCGCCATCATTAAGTCACGGTGATATTTCATTACTGGAGTTTGGCCCGTTACGAAAGTATGTGCTTTCGCCCATCCAAGTCCCAGTCGAACTTTTAACGTACCGATTTTCGCATCCTCGTCTACTGCACCTGGGTCACCTGTAACATATAATCCTGGAATACCAAGTCGACCTCCGGCACGGGTTACTTCCATAATGGAGTTCAAAACAGCAGCAGGCGCTTCACCAGCGCCAGCACCATGTCCGTGGGCTTCAAAACCTACGCAGTCAATGGCACAATCTACCTCTGGCACACCTAAGATTTGTTCGATTTGCTCGCCGAGGTCTGGATGTTCTCTAAGGTTTACAGTTTCACAACCGAAGCTTCTCGCTTGTGCAAGACGCTCCTTATTTAAGTCACCAACGATCACAACAGATGCACCTAGAAGTTGAGCAGAATGGGCTGCAGCCAAGCCAACAGGGCCTGCTCCCGCAACATATACAGTAGTACCAGGCTTTACGCCAGCACTCACAGCACCATGATAGCCTGTTGGGAAAATATCAGAAAGCATCGTTAAATCAAGGATTTTTTCTAAGGCTTGATCTTTATCTGGAAACTTCAGCAACTGGAAGTCCGCATAAGGAACCATTACATACTCGGATTGTCCACCGACCCAGCCTCCCATGTCGACATATCCGTAAGCGGAGCCTGGACGGTCTGGGTTTACATTTTCACAAATATGTGTGTTCTGTTCTTTACAACTACGGCATCGGCCACACGCAATATTAAAAGGTACGGAAACAAGATCTCCTTTTTTAATAAATTCGACATCGCGTCCTACCTCAATGACCTCACCCGTAATTTCATGACCGAGAACAAGCCCCGATGGAGCCGTCGTCCGACCACGAACCATATGCTGATCACTTCCGCAAATATTAGTGGTAACAACTTTTATAATGACCCCATGGTCACACTTACGACCAACATTTAAAGGATTTACTCCCGGTCCGTCTCTAAGAATAAAATCTGGGTAGCTAATATCTTCAATCGCTACACGTCCAGGACCTTTGTATACTACAGCTCTGTTTCCTGCCATTTTTCCTTCCCCCAATCTCCTTTTGATAGAGTTAATTCTCTTGAATTTGAATATTCTCTACCTTACATCTAGTCTAAAAAATAAATCTTTTGTTTGGAAGAACGCACTTTTTTGTGAGAAGATTACCTCAAGGATACTTTTGAGCCAGTGAGGAGGAGAAGTATTGAATGGATGATTTACGGAGGGAAGTCAGAAAGAAACTTGAGAATGGTGAATTTAATTGTGAAAAGGAATTGACCTTATCCATTATTAGCGGCAAATGGAAAATTACGATTATTTACTATTTAGCAACGGGTGGTCCATTACGCTTTAGTGAAATTAAACGATTATTTCCGAAAATAACGCATAAGGTGTTAACGACCCAAGTTCGAGAGTTGGAGGAAGATGGCATTGTTCATCGGAAAGTATATCCCGAAGTTCCTCCGAGAGTGGAATATTCATTGACAGATTTAGGTCAAAGCCTAATGCCGATTGTTTTCATGATGTACGATTGGGGAAAACAAAATATCGAATCTTTTACTAATTAAGGTAAACGCTGGTAAAAAATAAATAGTTGGACATACTACTACTGAAGAATTCTTCAAGCAATCCCATCTAAGAAACCACACAAGTTCCATTCATAACTCACCTTAGACATGCATATATTTTTACACCTACACATAATGTTTACAAATTTACATTACTAGCAGGAAAAAAGGATAACGGGAACGATTTTATCCATTTTCTGGTGGGACAAGGGACCTGTCCCTGTGACCCAACCAAGGCGCATCCGTGACCCACGGGGATAGCTTTGTTTGTGTAAACATTGTTTACAATTTCACAATTTCTCCATATTTATTTTACAAAAAAGCAGGAATTGGGGAGGGGTGTGTAGAATTAGTTAATATAACCTTAATTTAAAAAGGGTTATATTGTTACACAGGTTGGTTACCCTAAAAAGGGTCTTGGCTGTGTCCAATGCATTAGAGTTAAAAGGAGGAGTTCATGTATGAATTACAACGTTCGTGGTGAAAACATTGAGGTAACTCCAGCATTGCGAGAGTATGTTGAGAAAAAGGTAGGAAAGCTTGAACGCTATTTCGATGGCACTCCAGATGCAAAAGTAAATGTTAACTTAAAAGTAAATAATGCGAAGGACCATAAAATAGAGGTTACGATTCCGATGACACAGCTTGTGCTTCGTGCGGAGGAGTCTAATGAGGATATGTATGCAGCGATTGACCTTGTGACTGATAAGCTTGAACGCCAAATCCGCAAGCATAAAACAAAAGTCAACCGTAAGCTTCGTGAGAAAGGCTCTACTCGCACTCTGTTTGAGAATGGCGGGGCAGCTACTGCTACTGCGGTTCAGGATATCGAGGACGAGGATTACGAATTAGTTCGTACCAAGCGTTTTGATTTGAAACCGATGGATAGTGAAGAAGCGATTCTTCAAATGAATATGCTTGGCCACAATTTCTTTGTTTTCACAAATGCGGAAACCAATACAACCAATGTCGTGTATCGTCGTAAAGATGGTAAATACGGCATCATTGAACCTAACTAATACAACTAACTTACGAGTGCACAGTCTGAATTCAGGCTGTGCCTCTTTTATGTAGGCTGTGTTAAATGTCGATGTTGAACCTTATATTTTGTTGATTGGAGTGGAAGGTACGAGATCCTCGAAAATGCTGGCATTTTCTTCGTGCGGTGTAGTTTCAAGGAAGCAAATTCAACGTCCTGCGGGAAAAGCGTGTCCAAGGGAGACCCCGCAGGAGCATAGCGACTTGTCCAGTTGCAGCGGCTAGAAACTCGAGAAATTTCAACTCCTCCTTCAGAGGCAAAATACGCCTCTTTGTCGGAGTTTCCAATTTTCTCGTTTCTGTGCAAGCCGCCTCCACATTCGTTAAGGAGGCTTCCGGACCGCCCGCGGAAAGCGAGTACCTGCAGCGGAAATCAACACTATTAATTAACAGAGCCTTTATGTAAAGGACATTCCTACCATACTAAAAAATAGGGTAAATCCCCCATGGCAAAAAAACCCTACATCATTGATAATACACTTGAGGGACAACCCTTACTAAATGATTTTAAAGCAGGGATCTAGATGACAACTATCCTACAACCTACTCTTTCAAATATTGCAATTATCTTATTTCTATATATGTGTATTAGTCTATTAGTATCCAACCGAAAATCCATTCACAAGTATCTTTTCTCAGCGAGTATTCTTATTCTTACCGCGACTTGTGTTATTTTTCTGTTCTATTTGCCGATCCGTTTTGAAGGATATCAGTTCGATCTCCGCCTTGTGCCATTGGTGGTTTTTTCACTTTTGCTGGGGTGGAAACATGCGATTCCTATCCTAATCATAACGGTTAGCTGGAGGCTTGGCATGGGTGGCGTGGGAGCTATGCCAGGCGTGGTATTTGGTATGGTATTACCTGTGTTGCTGGCTCTTCTTTTTCATAGAAAAGATCGAGTCATGCCAAAGCCGTATACCCTGTTCATTTTAATCATAGCCAGCTGGCTCATCTCGGATGTCCCGATTATCTTTCTCGTACCAAATGGATTAGAGATTTTCAGTGAAATCCATCTTGTTCGGATAATTGCCCTACAGGTATCAGCATTTATCCTATATTTTTTCATTAACCTACTTAATCAAGAAATTGAGTTGAAACGAAAGCTTCGATTTTATGCAGAACGTGATCCTCTTACAGGCCTATACAATATGCGCTATTTCGAAAGTCGCGTTAAGAAAGTCTCAAACCAACGTAAAAAATACATTGTAATGATTGATATCGATCATTTTAAAAAAGTCAATGACACATTCGGCCACTTAAATGGCGATTCTGTTTTGAAGAATGTCGCACAAACTTTGTATAAAATAGTTCACCCCTATAAATCGATACTTGGAAGATATGGTGGGGAGGAATTTATTTTACTATTAGAGGCAGAATCAAAGGAAAAGCTGATGAACATCGTTTCTGATATTCGTAGCGGGATTGAGTCAACACCGTTTTGGGCAGATAACAAAAAGCTATCTATTACTGTATCAATCGGTGTTACTGAACTGAAAGACCCGGATCACCTTTATCAAGCCATTGAAAAAGCGGACAACTCCTTATATGCGTCCAAGCAAAATGGCCGGAATCAAATCAATTATGCGATATAAGTATCTCGTTAAGTGTGGGGTACTTTTTTTGTGTCCAGTTGCAGCACCTAGCCAGTCTTCACCCTGGATAATCTTCTGAGAATATCTTACGAAAAGCTTTGCTTTGAGCAGCTCGAGGTCACAAGCCAATCCATCAAGAAGGTCAAAGTACATCCTTCATGCTAGCTCGTCTTGTGCTTGTCAGACTTTCACTGGATGTGACGACGTCTACGCTTGCCACAGGACGTGGCAGTTGTTAGTAGACGAGCAACTAAAACACCTTACGCGTTTCTCTTTTGTCGAATCCCCTCACATCACGAAACTCGATAATATTTTACCCTTGTCCCTTTTAGTGGTAAAATGGATGATATACATAATAGAAGATGTTCAAAAAGTCCGGTGAAAATGACACATCGAATTTCTTCGTTGGCTTGCTTTTCCGTTGCTCACGTATTAACTGCATACGTTCCGCTACTCAAAACTGCACCGCCTCGAACTACTCGGTCCTTTTCATCCTCCTTTTTGAACACGTATTAATCTCGTAATTGACGAATTTTACGATAGAGGAGCGTACATGATGCTTGGAATTTTAAACAAAGTTTTTGATCCAAACAAACGCACAATCAAGCGCTTGGAAACACTTGCAGATAAAATTGAGGCCCTTCATCCTGAGATGGAGAAGCTTTCTGATGAAGCCCTTCGCAACAAAACCGAAGAGTTCAAGGAACGATACCAAAAAGGTGAAAAACTTGATGATTTACTAGTTGAAGCTTTCGCTGTTGTTCGTGAAGGTGCAAAGCGTGTGTTGGGTCTGCACCCATACCGCGTTCAGTTAATGGGGGGGATTTCCCTTCATGAAGGAAATATTTCTGAGATGAAAACAGGGGAAGGTAAAACGTTAACTTCCACTATGCCTGTTTATTTAAATGCGATCACTGGAAAAGGCGTTCACGTTGTCACTGTCAACGAATACCTTGCAAGCCGTGATGCGCACGAGATGGGTCAACTTTATGAGTTTTTAGGTCTAAGTGTTGGGTTAAACCTTAACTCCATGTCCCGTGATGAAAAAATTGAAGCATACCGTGCTGATATTACGTATGGTACGAACAATGAATTTGGTTTCGACTATTTACGTGATAACATGGTCCTTTATAAGGAACAAATGGTGCAACGTCCGCTTTATTTTGCCGTTATTGACGAAGTTGACTCAATCTTAATCGATGAGGCGCGTACACCGTTAATCATTTCCGGTTCTGCTCAAAAATCAACAGCACTCTACGTTCAAGCGAATGGATTTGTGACAACCCTTAAAAAAGAAGAAGACTACACCTATGATGAAAAAACAAAAGGTGTTCAACTCACTGAAGAAGGAATTTCAAAAGCTGAGCGTGTGTTCGGTATTGAAAACCTATTTGATATTTCGAATGTAGCTTTGATTCATCACATCAACCAAGCGTTAAAAGCGAATGCGAGTATGCACCGTGACATTGACTATGTAGTTGAGGAAGATCAAATCGTCATCGTTGACCAATTCACAGGTCGTCTCATGAAGGGACGTCGTTATAGCGAAGGCCTTCACCAAGCAATTGAGGCGAAAGAAGGCGTCGAAATTCAAAACGAAAGCATGACGCTAGCAACGATTACATTCCAGAACTACTTCCGTATGTATGAGAAACTTTCTGGTATGACGGGTACGGCAAAGACTGAGGAAGAAGAATTCCGCAATATTTACAATATGAATGTTGTTGTGATTCCAACGAATCGTCCGATTGCCCGTGATGACCGTCCTGATTTAATTTATAAGTCCATCGAGGGCAAGTTCCGCGCGGTTGCTGAGGATATTGCTGAGCGCCATGCGAAGGGACAACCTGTCTTAGTTGGTACGGTTGCGATTGAAACATCTGAAATTATTTCGAAGTACTTATTGAAAAAAGGCGTTAAGCATAATATCTTGAACGCGAAAAACCACGCTCGTGAAGCTGAAATCATTGAGCAAGCTGGTCAACAAGGCGCGGTAACCATCGCGACAAACATGGCTGGTCGTGGTACGGACATCAAGCTTGGCGAGGGTGTTAAGGAACTTGGTGGACTTGCGGTAATTGGTACTGAGCGACATGAGAGCCGTCGTATTGATAACCAGCTTCGTGGACGTGCAGGTCGTCAAGGGGACCCAGGGGTAACACAGTTCTATCTTTCAATGGAAGATGAACTTATGCGCCGTTTCGGTTCTGACAATATGAAAAATATGATGGAGCGCCTAGGAATGGATGATTCCCAGCCAATTCAAAGTAAAATGGTCTCCAGAGCGGTTGAATCTGCGCAAAAACGTGTTGAGGGTAACAACTTTGATGCACGTAAACAACTTTTACAATATGACGATGTTCTTCGTCAGCAACGTGAGGTTATTTATAAACAGCGTTATGAAGTTCTTGATTCTGAGAACCTTCGTGATGTTGTCGAAAATATGATTAAGTCTTCACTTGATCGTGTCATTCACGCTCATACACCAAAGGATGAGGTAGAAGAAGACTGGAACTACAAAGGAATCGTTGATCATGTGAATGCGAATCTTCTAAATGAAGGTGACATTTCAATTGACGACCTTCGTGGAAAAGAACCTGAAGAAATGTCCGAGCTCATTTTTGAAAAGGTTAAAGTACGCTATGATGAAAAAGAAGAGCAAATTGAGCCTGAGCAAATGCGTGAATTCGAGCGTGTTGTCGTGCTTCGTGCTGTTGACAGTAAGTGGATGGATCACATTGACCAAATGGATCAGCTTCGCCAAGGTATCCATTTACGTGCATACGGTCAAAACGACCCACTTCGCGAATACAATTTCGAAGGCTTTGCAATGTTCGAAAACATGATTGCTTCCATTGAAGACGATGTTGCGAAGTTTGTAATGAAGGCGCAAATCCGCAGCAACCTTCAGCGTGAAGAAGTGGCGAAAGGCCATGCTGTTCAACCAAAAGAGGGCGGCGAAGAAAAGCCAAAAAAACGCCCAGTACAAAAATCCGTTGACATCGGCCGTAACGACCCATGCTACTGCGGAAGCGGCAAAAAATTCAAAAACTGTCACGGTCAATAAAGATATAGAGACTTCCCAAATTGGGACAGAGGGACAGGTCCCTTGTCCCAGACATGAATATTGAAAAAGGTGAGAGCCAACTCTCACCTTTTGTTTCGAAAAAAATCAGAGACTAATCATGTAAAAATGAGTAAGATAATGAAGTAGGAATCATGATAACTTTATTCAGTAGGGGATTAAAAACCCCACTGAATAAAGTTATAGCCTCCGGCGGATGCCACAGATTTTCAAAGGTAACTTTTCGAGCAGGCTCGAAAAAATCTGGGCGCAAATACGCCAAGGCGAATTTGACTAAATGATTACATCTTGGAGGAAAAATTATGGAATTAGTAGAAATTAAGCACGAACTTGATAAAATGGCTAAGAAATTAGCGGGTTTTAGGGGGTCTCTTTGACTTAGAGGCCAAACAAGCGCGCATCACCGAGCTTGACGAAATTATGTCAATGCCCGACTTCTGGAATGACCAGAATGCTGCCCAAACTGTCATCAACGAAGCAAATGCATTAAAGGATCAAGTCAATGAATTTGTGAATTTAAACGATTCATATGAGAATCTTGAGCTCACCTATCAACTTGTGAAGGAAGAGCCTGATGCAGATTTGCAAGCTGAACTAGACGAAGAAATTCAACAATTGTCTAAAAGCTTAAGTGATTTCGAATTACAGCTCCTATTGAGCGAGCCTTATGATAAAAATAATGCAATCCTAGAGCTTCACCCAGGTGCGGGTGGTACCGAATCACAGGACTGGGGCTCCATGCTTCTTCGTATGTACACTCGTTGGGCCGAGAAAAAAGGCTTCAAGGTTGAAACAATGGACTATCTTCCTGGAGACGAAGCTGGAATTAAGAGTGTGACTCTTTTAATCAAAGGACACAATGCCTACGGCTATTTGAAGGCTGAAAAAGGAGTGCACCGCTTAGTTCGTATTTCACCGTTCGACTCTTCAGGCCGTCGTCACACATCATTCGTGTCATGTGAAGTAATGCCCGAGTTTAACGATGATATCGAAATTGATATCCGCACTGAAGATTTAAAAATCGATACGTACCGTGCGAGTGGAGCGGGTGGTCAGCACATCAACACCACCGACTCAGCTGTTCGGATCACACATCTCCCAACAAATACGGTTGTAACGTGTCAAACTGAGCGTTCACAAATCAAAAACCGCGAACAAGCAATGAAAATGTTGAAGTCTAAGTTATATCAGCTTGAGATTGAAAAACAACAAGCCGAACTAGACGAAATCCGCGGTGAACAAAAAGAAATCGGCTGGGGCAGCCAAATCCGCTCCTATGTCTTCCACCCATATTCCATGGTAAAAGACCACCGCACAAATGTAGAGGTTGGTAATACTGGAAGTGTAATGGACGGCGAGATTGACTTGTTTATTGATGCATATTTGAGATCGAAATTGAATTAATAAGTGGAGAGGGGCAGCCTTGTGGCTGTCTCTTTTTTTGAGCGGAAATTTGCTATCAGCCATAAAAATAAAATAACGGCCATAAATGAAAAGTATCGTCCATAACCCTTATGCTAACGGCCATAAATTCGATTTATCGGCCATAAGCAGGTTCGATGCGCCACTGATCATGTAAAAGGAACGAAGGTCATTCACGGTCGTATATTAATTTATACTCATTTTCAAGCTCTCTTAAAGTCAATTCATAAAGATGCTTTTCATTTTTTTTATAAATTCCTTGTTTTATCAACTTATTAATTAGAACCTTCTTTTTTGACTGACTAGCTTTTCGCAGTAGATTTCCCATTTTAACACCTCTATCTAGTAAAAAAATATGTACGTCATTCATTGTGTTTATTTTCATTGATTCGAGTATGATATTTACTTATCTGTTTAAAAACGATATTCAAAAGCCAAATAATCATAACGGCACCCAAGATATATGTACCAAGTAAGTTAACGACAGTCATCATAAATTACCTCCACCATTTGTCCTTTTCCAATTCATAGAAAGGCGCAAAACAAATTTTGACTCCTAACCTCCAACTCTTGTCATTATATACAATCATACCTTTAAAATTTGTCGATTCATCTGCAATTTACAACTCTTAAATGAATTGTTAACTTTCATTAATAAAAGAAAAACTTGTAATGATTCATACCCCTTGTCAATTCTATAAAAATAAGCCCAACATCACCTCGAAACTTTCAATCTTATTTGTATCAATCAATGAGTGACAGTTAAAAATGACCTGTGATAAAATAACCATAAGTGAAAACTATCAAAAATAGTAGAAATGACTCAGAATATGACTAAAGCACTGCATTTTAATATCGCATATATCTTTGGCTACACCCCTGTTAGGTGTAGCCTTTCATCTGCCTATTTAAAAAACTAGTAAACTATCATTTAAGGGGTTGGATTCTATGAGGAAAAAGGATGAAACAATAGCGCAGTTGGAAGCTATTTTAAAAGAACTTAAATCAGCAAATGAAGAAAGTGCCGCGACTGCGGTGGTCGGCCAGAGAAGAAGAAATCGCAACATGTCTGGGACGCTATTTAAGTTTCTATTTCGAGCTCTAGGAGCACGGATTCTCCTAGTTGCTGTCCTTCTCGTTGCGGTTTCAGTAGGGAGTGTTTGGCTTTTATCTGGAAGTACGTTTAAGAAAGAAAGTACGTTTTTTGTTGAAGATATCAAAGAACTCGCTACACTCGCAACAGCTGAAGCCTCTGTGAAAGCAGTGATCAGACAAGAGGATAATAAGTTGTTTGGAAATGATATATCAATTAATCTTCCAGGCACAAAGAGAGAGATATTTTTAATTGTTCCGGGCACCGTGATTGCTGGTGTTGATTTAAAAGGAATCACCAAGGATGATTTATATGTAAATGAGAAAGAAAAAGTGCTAGATATTGTTCTCCCACATGCAGAGCTAATCCAAGATCCAGCAATACAGATGGAAAAGTTAGTCGCGTTCTCAGATGAAGGAATATTTCGTGGAGAGATGAAGTGGGTGGAAGGCTTTGATTTAGTGGCTGAAGCCCAGGATGATATTCGGAAAGAGGCAATCGAGATGGGACTATTAGAAACCGCCGAAAGAAACGCAGAAAACGTTTTGACTAGCTTTTTTAACAATCTAGACTATACAGTGAACCTAACCTTTAAATAATATGTCACTCTCAATACAAGTTGGTTTGAATCCCACTTTCCCATAATTACTATATTCAAACCTCCTAAAAAACGGTAAAATAGAGGGTGATATCAATAATGGGGGACAACCTTATGAACGAAACGGTTTTATCTATTGAGGAGTTAAAACGAGAGGATCTTATCCGAAAAAACAAATTGGTCGGCATTGTTTCACTTATTTCTATCATTCTAGCAATTATTGTTGAGGTTTCGATTCGTCAGCCACTTCAAATGATTCTCATAATCGGAATTGGCGGTGCGATCTTTCTTGCTATCTTATGCTTACTGATTTACAAGAAACTCCTATTAACACAAACACCTTATATTTCGGTCGTAGGGATTTCGGTGGTTATCTTTGTGATTATGTCTAGCTCACAATCGGCGCCAATTGTCCTTTTACCGTTATACCTATTAACAACGGTTGCAATCTATAATAAACGGAAAACGCTAATCTTTGGCGTAGTTTGTGCCATTGCATTAACGGTTTTATTTTTTCTTACAAGTGGACATGAGTTCAACTACACCTCAAAGGAAATTGTGATTTATTATTTGATCTTTTCGGTAATTATTGCGACTCTGTTTTTCCAGAGTATTGTTACTGGAAGGTTGACTCAGGATATTCAGGCAACGCATAAGCACACCGAGCACCTACTTGAGATGAGACGGCATCATGCGGCACAGCTTGAGGAAAATTCACAAGTGATCAGCGAGAACATCACAAACATCCGTCGCCAAGGTGAGGAGCAAATGCACTCCTTTAACGAGATGACAATCGCCGTTACGGAAATCTCATCTGGAATGAACACGCAAAATGAGGCAGCGACAACCATTACTGAATCCATCGAAGATCTTAATCGAATTGTCCAGGAACTTGTAAAAGGTTCGAACCACCTAAGTAATCAGACCGAGAATACGAATTTAGCAGCTGACAATGGAAATAAATCCATTGACCTTTTACTCTCAAAAATTACAGACTTTCAAGTATCTGTCCATTCAATGTCTGAAACAATGAATTTATTAGTTGAAAAAATCAATGAAACAAATGGGTTTACGGATCGAATTCAGGAAATTGCGTCACAAACGAATTTATTAGCGCTTAACGCTTCGATTGAAGCGGCAAGAGCAGGTGATAGTGGTAGAGGATTTGCGGTAGTTGCATCTGAAATACGAAAACTTTCAGAGGTGACATCAAATACGGCGAATCTCATTTCTGAGAATTTAAAAGAAGTAAACGAGAGTACGACATTAACGCAGAAGCATATGGCAGAAAATGCGATAAAAATGGACGAAAGTGTTCAACTTACAAAGGATGCAAAAGGAGTTTTCACTGTTATCGATGATACAGTGTCCGAACTGAACGATGCCGTTAAGCATTTCGAAAAAATCTCAAACCAAATCAGCCAGTCATCGATTTCCATTGAAACATCAGTGAGTGAATTTGCTGCAATCATAGAAGAAACAACAGCTTCTCTTGAGGAAATTACGGCATCCATCGAAAACCAGAATGGCCAAATGCAACACCTCGTCTCCTATGTCCAAAACACAGACGACGCAACAGCCGAATTGATGGAAATTTTTAAAGAAAAATAGTAGGTCAAGGGGACAAGGTCCACTGTCCCACAATCATTAATAAGTGGGGCGAGGGACCTGTCCCTCTGTCCCAAAGGAGGATACAAATGGTTTATGTGGCAAGTGAAGGGCGTTATGATGGGATGAAGTATAATCGGGTTGGAAAGTCAGGTTTATTTTTGCCAGCGATTTCATTAGGGTTATGGCACAACTTCGGGGGAGTCGATTCTTTTGAGAATGGACGAAACATCTTAAGAAAGGCATTTGACCTTGGGATTACTCATTTTGATTTAGCGAATAATTATGGTCCACCACCAGGCAGTGCTGAAGAAATGCTTGGGAAAATGATGAAGGCAGATTTTGCCCCGTATCGTGATGAATTGGTTATTTCCACAAAGGCTGGCTACCAGATGTGGGAAGGTCCATATGGGGACTGGGGTTCAAGAAAGTATTTGATTTCAAGCCTTGATCAAAGTCTAAAACGGATGGGCCTTGAGTATGTTGATATTTTTTACTCACACCGCCCGGACCCTCATACACCACTTGAAGAGACGATGGGTGCTCTTGATCAGATCGTACGACAAGGAAAAGCGCTATATGTGGGAATTTCAAATTATAATCCGACTCAAACACAAGAAGCCATTCGGATACTGAAAGAGTTAGGTACACCACTCCTTATTCATCAACCGAGATATTCGATGTTTGACCGCTGGATTGAGGATGGCTTGCAGGATGTGTTGGCCGAAAATGGTGTGGGATCGATTGTGTTCTCCCCGATGGCACAAGGATTATTAACGAATAAATATCTTGGCGGCATTCCAACTGATTCAAGGGCTGCTAAGCAAAATACATTCCTTAAAAAAGATCAAATCACAGAGAATGTTTTAGGGAAAATCCAACAGTTAAACGCTCTTGCGATAGAAAGAGGACAAAGTCTTGCGCAAATGGCATTGGCATGGGTTCTCCGTGAAGGTCGTGTCACATCAGCGCTGGTTGGTGCAAGTAAAGTGAGTCAACTCGAGGACAATGTTTCGGCTTTACGAAATCTTTCCTTCACTCAAGAGGAATTAACCAAAATTGAGGATATTTTGGCGCAAAACTAGTTATACTAGTACAGCGCATAATAAAAGGGGAGTAGCCTGTGAGTGATAGGTTACTCCTCTTTTATATTTCAATAAAGGTAATTTGGGAGTGCACACTCTCTTTACATGGCCGAATGGTAATAACCCCAAAGAAAATCTATTTAGTGATTTCGGATAAAGTCTACAAAATGTTGCAATCCTATTTTTGGAAAACGATGTGGTTTTTGAACCATCCATAGTGACCGTGTGAGAGAAAAATCGGCCATGTTAATCTGACATAATGTTCCTAGCTCTAGTTCTTTTAAAACAGTAATCCTTGGAAGAATGCTGATTCCTAGATCTGCTTCTACGGCGCTTTTGATAGATTGAATACTCCCAAGCTCCATTTCGCTCTCAATGTCCTCAAGGATCCCATAATCACGAAGGTAATTTTCAACAATTAGACGTGAACCAGATTCAGGCTCCCGCCAAATCATTTTTTCCTCTACTAATTCATCTATCGTAATTGTTTTTCGATTCTTCCAATGATGGTCATTCGAAGTGACTAAAATAAGCTCATCTTCGGCGAATTTTTCAATTTTTAGGTTTGGATTTTCTATTTGACTTTCCACAAGAGCGATATCAATTTCATTGTTTTCAAGCATTGCAATCATATTTGGAGTATTCCCGATTGTAAGACTGAATGTGATATGTGGATATCCTTTTTTGATCATGCCAAGTATTTGAGGTAATAGATATTCACCAATCGTTAAGCTTGCGCCTATATGTAAATTGACTTCCTCATTGCCAGTCATTTTTTGAACAGCATCGAAAGACCTTTTGATATTTTCAATAACTTCTTTCGCATAAGGATAAAGGACTTCCCCAGCCTTTGTTAGTTCAAGTCTCCCGCCATTTCTCTCAAAAAGCAAAGTGCCATATTCATTTTCAAGCTGGCTAATCTTTTTCGTGACAGCTGGTTGAGAGATATAACTTATCCGTGCAGCGTTTGTAATACTTCCCTCTTCTACCACGAGGCAAAAGAGTTTAAGATTTTCAATGTTCATGGTATCCCTCCTTTCATACGTAATTTCCATATTCATTACTTTCATTATATAAGAATGAGTTCGTATTATTCTATATCGTGAGCAGTATTACGTTTTGTTATGACCTATTATACATTGTTATTTTACTACAACTTAAAGGTTTGATAGGTTAATAGAGAGTCATACATAGGGGGAACGTAATGATGGATATCGTAACAGGTGTTTTACTTGTGGCAATCGGGATATTTGCTGGTGGTTATGGAGCGATTGTTGGGGCAGGTGGAGGTTTTCTATTTGTACCGGCACTCTTGCTTCTCTTTCATGTTGATCCCGTTCTTGCCGCAGGAACAGGACTAGTCATTGTACTCATTAACTCATTGTCTGGTGTTTTTGGATTTGCAAAACAGAAACGGATTGATTACCGAACTGGAATCATGCTAGGTATAGGGGCGTTCCCAGGAACTTTTATCGGTGTGCAACTTCTTCAAGCCTATTCTTCTACGTATTTTTATTTTTTCTTTGCTAGTGTACTTGTCTTTTTGGGCTTCTTTTTAGTCGTGAAAAATACGAATCTGCTAAAAAAGAAGAATATGACGAAGGAAGTAAAAAAAGAAACCGCAGCAACTGGGGAATCAGAGAATAACGTCAGCTCTAGTCTACAAGTAAATACAAGATTACAAGGTAAATGGCTCATTCCACTTGGTTTATTCATGGGGATTCTCTCAAGCTATCTGGGGATTGGTGGAGGCTGGATGCTTGTCCCAATTTTGGTATACATCTTTCGTGTTCCAACCCATATCGCAACCGCAACCTCAATCTTTTCTTTATGTTTATATTCTTCTGTGGGTGTTTTTCTTCAGGTCTGGCATGGGAATATCGATTGGCTGATCGTTGCGTTTGGTGGAGCCGGGATTATCATTGGTTCACAGCTAGGCGTCTTGCTCTCACAAAAAATACCAAGTCGAGTCATCATGCAAATGCTATCTTTTCTATTAATAATCATAGGGTTTCGAATGTATTTTCATTAAGAACCAAAGGGGGATATCTCTTTGGTTCTTTTTTTTTTGTATGGACCCAGAAAACCGCAATTAAATGTTTAGTAAAACTTTAACTAAAATTCATTGACCTTTTTTACTAATGACTCTACAATGTAGATAGAAACCAAAGTATTGGAGGCAAATCCACTATGGATCACGAACAACTTTCAAATAGATTTATAGAAGTATTTAACGAAACCGATTACAGAAGCTTCTTCGCGCCTGGGCGTATTAATCTCATTGGTGAGCATACTGATTACAATGGCGGCCATGTTTTTCCGGCTTCAATCACAAAAGGAACGTATGCGCTTGCTAGAAAACGTGACGATGACAAATTCAGAATGTACTCGATGAACTTTGAAGACCTCGGGGTAATCGAGTTTGACTTAAGCGACCTTGACTACAATAAAGCCCATGATTGGGCGAATTATCCGAAGGGAATGCTCCGTTACTTACGTGAAAAAGGCTATGACATTGCAACTGGTGTTGACGTGCTTTTTTACGGCAATATCCCAAATGGTGCAGGTTTATCCTCATCGGCATCTATCGAGCTTGTGTCAGGTGTGATGTTCGAAAAATTATTTAACCTTGAAATTGATCGTGTTGAACTTGTAAAAATCGGTCAACTTGTAGAAAATAAGTTTATTGGTGTAAACAGTGGGATCATGGATCAATTTGCAATCGGAATGGGTAAAAAGAATGCAGGAATTTTACTAGATTGTGATACATTAAAGTATGAATACGCACCAATTGAGTTGGATGATCATCTCATTTTAATTATGAACACAAACAAGCGCCGTGAGCTAGCGGATTCTAAATACAATGAGCGTCGCAGTGAGTGTGAACAGGCACTTTCTCAACTTCAAAAGGAGCTTGATGTTCAAGCGCTTGGTAATATCACAAGCGAAAAATTTGAACAGTACAAGTATCTAATCGAAAACGAAACCTTACAAAAGCGTGCCAAACATGCGATTTACGAAAATGAAAGAACATTAGAGGCGCTAAAAGCCCTAAAAGCGGGGGACCTCGTAGAATTCGGTCGTTTACTAAATGCATCACACACATCATTGCGTGATGATTATGAAGTAACCGGAAAAGAGCTTGATACGTTAGCAGAAGCAGCATGGGCGCAAGAGGGTGTGCTTGGTGCACGAATGACAGGCGCTGGCTTCGGAGGCTGTGCGATTGCCCTCGTCGAAAAAGACAAAGCGCAAGCAATCATAGATGCCATCGGAAAATTATACGAAAAAACAATCGGCTACCCAGCATCCTTCTATGAAGTAAGCATCGGCGACGGCGCAAAAGAACTATAACAGGGTAGGACACAAGTTCGGGTGGGACACAGGCTGTCAGGGGGACGAGGGAACTGTCCCTCTGACCCAATTTAGGGTGAAAGCACCTGACCCAGCAGGCCCATGACCGAGCCAGGGTGAAAACCCCCTGAACAAAAAAAGGAGCGAATGAATATGAGTATTTTAGTATTAGGTGGAGCGGGTTATATTGGCTCACACGCGGTTTATCAGTTAATTGACGCAAACGAGGATGTTGTGGTTGTTGATAATCTTCAAACAGGTCATAAGGAGGCGGTTCACCCGAAAGCGAAGTTTTATCAAGGTGACATCCGTGACCGTGCATTTTTACAATCTGTTTTTGAAAAAGAAGATATTAACGCGGTGATCCATTTTGCGGCAAATTCACTTGTCGGCGAATCGATGGTTGACCCGTTAAAATACTATGACAACAATGTGTATGGAACACAAATCGTACTTGAAACAATGAAAAACAATAATGTGAAATATATCGTTTTCTCATCTACTGCAGCTACATACGGTGAACCGAAGCAGGTGCCAATTACGGAGGAAATGCCGACTTTTCCAACAAATACGTACGGTGAAACAAAGCTTGCGATGGAGAAAATGATGAAGTGGTCTGAGATTGCGCATGACATTAAATTTGTTTCACTCCGCTATTTTAACGTAGCTGGGGCTCGCGCAACTGGTGAAATCGGGGAGGATCATGATCCAGAAACACATCTGATCCCGGTTATTTTACAAGCGGCGTTAGGAAAAAGAGATGCCATCACAATCTTCGGTGAGGACTATGATACGCCAGACGGAACATGCATCCGTGATTATATTCATGTTGAGGACTTAATTAATGCGCACATTCTAGCGCTTAAATATCTCCAAAACAAGGGCGAGAGTAACTATTTTAACCTTGGAAGTAACAGTGGATTCTCTGTAAAAGAAATGGTTGAAGCAGCTAAAGAGGTTACACAACGCAATATCCCTGTCAATATTGGCGAGCGCCGTGCAGGTGACCCAAGTATTCTAATCGCATCATCAGGAAAAGCGAAGGAAGTGCTAGGCTGGGAGCCAAAGCGTACTTCTATCAACGAAATCATCAAGGATGCGTGGAACTGGCATGTAAACCACCCAAATGGGTATGAAAGCTGAGGGGAGTAACTTGACGATCTACGGAGCTGTACAACAGCTAAAGGAACAGGCTATCAAGGTTGGACTTATTGAAAAAGAAGATAAGATTTATGTTCGCAACCAAGTCCTTTCCTTATTAAACTTAGAGGATTTCGTCCCAACCGAACATGTCTCACCTGAAAAAGACATTCCAACTCTGGTTGAGGATCTAGTTGAATACGCGTGCGAACAAGGTGTTATCGGGGACTATTTTGACGCAAAAGAAATACTTGCAAGTAAAATCATGAACGTGATGATTCCACTGCCGTCCGCGGTGACACGCCAGTTTTATGACCTTTATCAACAAGACCCGGCAGCAGCGACCACCTATTTTTATGAGTTGAGTAAAAATAGCAACTACATTCAAATGAAGCGAATCGAAAAAAACATTGAATATAAAGTAGAAACAACGTACGGCGAGCTTGATATTACTATCAATTTGTCTAAGCCTGAAAAGGATCCAAAGCAGATTGCGCTTGAAAAAGAGACAAAAATCAGCGGTGAGAAGTATCCGAAATGCCTGCTCTGTGTAGAAAATGAAGGGTATGCGGGCCGCATCGGTCATCCGGCTCGCTCCAATCACCGCATCATCCCGGTGCCACTTGAGGGAGAAAACTGGTATTTGCAGTACTCGCCATATGTGTACTACAACGAACACAGTATCCTGCTTTGCGAAGAGCATCGTGATATGAAAATTAGCAAGGCAACATTTGCACGATTACTTGGTTTTGTTGAAAAGTTTCCACACTATTTTATAGGTTCAAACGCAGACATCCCAATTGTGGGGGGCTCGATTTTAACCCATGATCACTATCAGGGTGGAAACTATGATTTTGCGATGGCAAAGGCAAAAGACGATATCAAATTCACGTGGGACTGTTATGACACCATCGAATTTTCAACGGTAAACTGGCCAATGTCAGTTCTTCGCCTAAGAAGCTCGGATAAGGATGCCTTGATAGAAGCGGGTGACCACATTTTACAAGCATGGCGCAACTACAGCGACCCTGAAGTCGACATCATCGCGTTTACGGGCGACACGCCGCATAACACGATTACACCGATTGCTAGGCAACGAGACGGCAAATTCGAGCTCGACCTTGTTCTGCGTAACAACCGTACTAATGATGAGCATCCACTAGGCATATTCCATCCGCATGCCGATGTGCATCATATTAAAAAGGAAAACATTGGTCTCATCGAGGTTATGGGATTAGCGGTACTTCCGGCTCGACTCAAAACAGAGCTACAAGAAGTTGAAAAATACCTAATCGGCGAAGCAGACTCAGTCAATCCAATCCACCAAGAATGGGCGGATGAATTGAAAGCTTACAACCCAACAATAGAAAATGCTCACGAGTTTGTGCAACAAGAAGTCGGTAAAAAGTTCATGCGTGTGCTTGAAGACGCAGGCGTATACAAACGTGATGAAGTTGGCCAAAATGCATTTAAGAGATTTATAGACCATTTTACCTTTATTCAGCAGTAATCTCTTAAATAGTATTTTGTAGAATATATTTTTTTAGCACTTAAATTGGCTGAATAAAGGTAAAGCCTCCGGCGGATGCCACAGATTTTCAAAGGAAACTTTTCGAGCGCGCTCGAAAAAATCTGGGCGCAAATACGCCAAGGCGCATTTGATACTAGATAGGAGATTATCAATATGGAAGTTACAGTACATCCCTACGGAAAGTATGATCACCAAGAAGTACAAGCTTATACGTTAAAAAATGACCATGGGCTAAGCGTTACCTGCATTGACTATGGTTGCATTATTACGGAAATCCTCGCTCCAGATCGAAACGGAGCACAGGAGAATGTTGTACTCGGATTCGATAGCCTGGATGGATATCTTGCAGACCAAACCTATCAAGGGACGATTGTGGGTCGGATTGCAGGCCGCATTAGAGGTGGCGAATTTGAGCTAAATGGTAAAACATATTCCTTAGATAAAAATGAAAAACCAAACCATATCCATGGTGGAGTAAAAGGGTTTAGCAAAGTCGTGTGGGATTCCACTATTATTAAGAAAGAAAATCATGTCGGCGTTGAGTTTAAGTATGTCAGTATGGACGGTGAAGGTGGCTATCCTGGAACGATAGAAATGACAGTCACTTATTCACTCAATAATGAAAATGAATTATCGATCTCTGCAGTAGGTGTTCCTGATGCAGACACTATTTTAAATATCACAAATCATGCTTATTTTAACCTATCAGGTAACATGAAAAATGATGTGCTTGATCATGAACTTACAATTAATAGTAGTAAGTTTCTCGAATTAGACCATGAGTTTCTTCCTACTGGTGAACTCCTTGATGTCACTGGCACTGTTTTTGATTTTCGAGAAGGTCGAAAAATCGCAGACGGCCCGAATTCAGCTGATGAGCAGATTGCCATTGTCGGTCAAGGATATGACCATCCATTTTTGCTCGATGAAAAATTGGTTACGCTTTATGACGAAGCATCCGGTCGCCTATTGAAGGTAGAAACGAACCAGCCTGCAGTTGTCGTATACTCAAGCAACACAATGAAAGACTTTGAAATGCGCGATGGTAGTGCACGTCCGTATTTTGGCGTTTGCCTGGAAACACAAGCACCACCTGATGCAATCCACCATCCGAACTTCCCATCCACGATCGTCAAAAAGGGTGGAGAATACAATTGGGAAACGAAGTACACATTCTCGGTGAAATAAATTCCGGTGAAACTGTATTTGGGCTAAAACGCAATTCCCGAGATTATCGCACGTTTCCATAAAACTCAGGACATTTTTAATAGAAAGGAGATGAAACATGGCAACAATAAAAGATATTGCGGAAAAAGCGGGTGTCTCTATTGCAACGGTATCAAGAGTGCTCAACTATGATTCCAGCTTATCCGTCAGTGATGAAACTAAAAAGAGGATCTTTGAGATTGCTGAGGCGCTTTCTTATAAAAAACGTTCCACTAAAAAGTCATCTTCTGCTCGGATTGGGATTCTCCTTTGGTACACGGAAAAAGAGGAGCTCAACGATCTCTATTACATGTCGATTCGTCTTGGGATTGAGCTGCGTTGTGAGCAGCATGGTATCCAAGTAGCCAATTTTTACAATAGCATTGATAGCATGAAGCAAGAGGAGTTTCAGGGAATCATTGCGGTTGGTAAGTTCAGCACAAATCAAATTGATGAGCTATCGAAATTGGCCGAGCACATCGTGTTTGTTGATTCAAACCCTGATGAGGATGTGTACGATGCGGTTGTTGTGGATTTTGAAAAAGCGACCCGAACGGTGTTGAAGCATTTTATTGAGAATGGTCATACGAATATTGGCTATCTTGGTGGCCGTGAGGAATTCAAGGATCACTCTGCGAAAATTGAAGAAATACGAGAAAAAGCGTTTAGAACCTATCTTGCAGAAGCTAATCTACTAGATGAGAGCAATATTTATATAGGAAGCTTTACGGTCGAAGACGGTTACCAGTTGATGAAACAGGCGATCGTAGAAAAAGGAGACAATCTCCCGACGGCCATTTTTGCGGCTAATGACTTGATTGCAATCGGTGCATTGCGTGCGTTAAATGAAGAAAAACTCGCCGTTCCGAACCGTGTAAGTCTAATTGGGGTCAATGATATTAGCGTCTCCAAATACGTCTTCCCGCCACTGTCAACGGTCAAAGTCCATACCGAAGTCATGGGTGAAACCGCCGTCGACACGATTCTTGAACGGATTTCTGGTAGACAAATCGCAAAAAAGGTATTCATTACTACTAAATTAGTGATACGAGAAACCTAGTCAACCAACTGACTAGGTTTTTTACAATCCAATATAATAGGAAAGAAAGATTACCAACTTTCCCTATAACAACCACGAAACTCCTAGAGAATTAAGTCGAATTCTCGTACCTTTTCCTTACCTATTCACCAGCATTTACCACTTCAAATAATCATTCTTCGAAAATAAAATCCTATTTTACAAAAACATTACCTCATTTTAAGAGGAAGACGAAATTATTCCTTCACACGAATGAAAGTGCTTACAAGAAAATTTAAGGCGCCGAATACTGTCAAGTTACATTTATGTTGCAAACATTAATGATAAAAGGACTATTTTCCTACTAATTGTAATAAAGGGAGTCAAGAGGCTTGAAACCAAGATATTATGTCGAGGGATATCAACGTTCTTCAGTCTAATCAATTTCTCAAAAGTACTAGTGGGGTAGTACACCTTATGTAGTAAGTGGCTTCAAAAGAAACGACAATTTGTAGAAAAATGTAGAATAAACAGGTCTTTCGTCTCGGTTATTAAGTTGGTTGAATATTCTGGAAAAATTGACCTAATCCTAAATATCAAGTAATTTTTAGTATATATCTGGAAAAAATGTGACCGTACTATGTCAATTTTGCCCCGTGTAAGGGCATTGCACTATATAAAACTTATTTACGATAAGCAGGTGATTTTTATGGGAATTAGTGTTTCGGCAGCAATTTCACAGGCAAACCAACTTCGCAATTATGCCACACAGCTTCGGAATCTAAAAACCTCTTTAAATGGATTTCAAGGAAATATCAATTCAGCTTGGCAGGCAACAGAGGTTCAATATATCAACCAAGCGATCGCCGAGATTAACCGAGAGTTAAATTCGATTGCCTCTAAACTAGACTCTGTTGCTCCAGACATCATATCTGTTGCAAACCAAATTAAGCGAGAAGAAGAAGCGGCTGCTCGTGCAGCAGCGGAAGCGAGAAGAAAGGCTGAAGAAGAAGCACAAAAAAGAGCTGACGCAAGGGCTCCGCATCTGCGTTAAATCTAATACTTTTGCTGTCGTGGTGATGTGTGTTTTCTTTTGCTTTTCTTAGTCAAACGTTTGAATTGCATGCAATGAAGGGCGGTAAAAAGCCTTGCTTATACTCAAAAAATTAGTTCAATACCTCTCCTTATTTTTTGTGATGATTTTTTATATTGAGGTCTTGGAGAGTATCTATATTGGGAATATTACGGGCGGTTTAATTATGCTCATCATCTTATTTCTATTAAACTATCGGATTTTAAAATGGATGAGTAAGTACCCTGTCTCATACCCAGGGTTGTATTTTTTGAATGGAATATTAACCCTGATTAGTATTATTTTCATCATTTATTTACTAATTTTCATAACCGGTAGACGTACTTTTGACGATGTTGTAGGTTACTTCATCCTTATAACTGGTCTGATATCTGCTGTGTTTTGGTGGAATTTTAATATTTTAGAAGTATTTAGAAAGAAAAAAGGGAAAAGGGATACGTCCCTAAGGTTTCAAAAGAAGTCGTTTAAAAAGTAGTTTTATAAACGTACTTATTGATAGGAGAGATTTGCTTTGATATTAACTCTATTTGATCGGGAAAAGGCATTTACATATGTACTGCCAGAGCGCATCACAGGCCGCTATATCTTAACCTCTGAAGATGCTCATGGGGAACCGAAAGATTTAATTGCCATCGAGGCAGAAGATGGCAAATGGTTCTTGAAATCGAACAAGTCGGCATTTTTGGCAAGTGATAAGCAAGAAATACTTGGCAAACAGGAAATAGAGCCGTTTAAGACCTACTCGATTTCACGGAACAATGATGCATCTGCTCTCCTTTATGTAGAGCCACCGACAAACGATCGAAATGAGTTTACAAAGCATGAGGTGACGGGAAGTAGCATTCGGATTGGTCGAGGCAATGACAGCCACATCCGATTTTCGAATAAGCTTGTCTCTAGTTCCCACTGCGTGATTCAGTATGATGCACAAGGCCATGCGATCATCCGTGACAACAATAGCTCGAACGGTACATATGTCAACGGAGAACGTGTGACGGAGAAAGTTCTTTCAACAGGTGATGTTATTTACATCATGGGATTGAAGATCATTTACAACGGCAAGCTCTTATCTCTGAATAACCCACATCAATTAGTATTTTTAGACCGAAATGCGTTTCGTCCGTTTGAAGTGCAAAAGCCGATTATAGAAGAAGAGGAGCCACTTGACGATTTCGAAACCGAGGAATTAAATGATGACCTCTTTTATCGTTCACCACGTTTTAAGCGGGATATTAAAAGAACAGAAATTAGAATCGACCCACCGCCTTCGAAGCCGAATATCGATGAGACTCCATTGATGTTCATCCTCGGACCTTCTCTCACAATGGGAATGGCATCCTTGTCCATGGGGATATTTATGCTAAATAACGTATTGGCACGCGGCGAAAGTCTTACATACGCGATGCCGACATTGATCATGTCCTTTAGTATGTTGATCGGAACGGTGCTTTGGCCAATTTTAACGAAGAAGTATGAGAAGAAGCAGCGGGTAAAGCTTGAAGGCAAACGTCAGGAAAAATACTCAAAATACATTGAAGAAATGGCGCAGGAGATAGAAGAAGAATGTCAACGTCAAAGTGAAATTCTTCATGAAAACCATGTCGCCCTCCAAAATTTAATTTCACGAATTACAATGCGAAAAAGAAATCTGTGGGAACGCGCCATTGGTCAAGATGATTTCCTTAAGGTTCGTCTTGGGATTGGCGATCTTCCATTAAATGCAGAGCTAAAATACCCTGAGAAGAAATTCACCCTAGAGGACGACAACCTCCAGGATGAACTCTATAAATTGGTTGAGACACCTCACATTTTAAAACAGGTGCCCGTAACCTTAAGTTTTGTTGAGGAGTATGTCAGTGGGGTGATTGGACGCCGCAGTCGCGTGCAGGATTTTGTGAAGGGACTTATTTTTCAATTAACAGCCTTACATAGTTATGACGAGCTGAAGCTAGTGTTTCTTTACGACAAAAATGAGGAAGAGTATTGGAAGTTTACGAGATGGCTACCACATGTATGGGACGAAGCGATGCAGATTCGCTTCATCGCAACAGATGCGACTGAGGTGAAGGAGCTGTCTTCCTATTTTGAAAAGGAAATTGCCTACCGCGCAAGCCTTGATGAGGCAGAGATACAGGACCTTGACCAGCATTATTTGATTTTCTCCATGAGTAAGTCACTCGCATCAAGGGCTGAGATGATCAACCTCCTTTTAGAGGAAAATAAGAACATTGGAATTAGCCTTGTCACGTTATACGATGAGCTTAAAAATTTACCGAAGGAATGTACGATGGTTGTCGAGCTTGCGGATGATATGTCCAAAATTTATGACAAGGACGACATTTCCGGTTTGTACACTGCATTTGATGCGGAATTTTATGAGCGTGAGGATGCGGAAGAGGTTGCGATTCGCCTAGCGAACATCCAGCTTGCATCCTCCGTTGAGGCATACACGCTACCAGACATGATTACGTTCCTTGAGATGTTTGGTGTAAGTAAAATCGAGCACTTGAACGCATTGACTCGTTGGAAGGAAAACAACCCTGTGCTCTCCATTGAAACACCAATTGGGGTCGACACGATGGGTGAGTCGTTCAAATTAGACCTTCATGAAAAATACCACGGTCCACACGGGCTGATTGCTGGTATGACCGGGTCTGGTAAGTCTGAGTTCATTATGACGTTCATTTTATCGCTTGCGGTGAACTATCACCCAGATGAGGTTGCCTTTATTTTAATCGACTATAAGGGTGGCGGAATGGCGAACGCCTTTTTAAATCTGCCGCATTTAGCTGGAACGATTACAAACCTCGATGGGGCAGCGGTGAAACGCTCGTTGATTTCAATCCAAAGTGAGCTAAAGCGTCGTCAGTCCATTTTCAGTGAGACGAGTCGACGTATGAATACAAGTAATATTGACATTTATAAATACCAAAAGCTGTACCGTGAAGGCTTAGTGAGTGAGCCACTTCAGCATTTGTTCATGATTTCCGATGAGTTCGCCGAGCTGAAAACCCAGCAACCTGAGTTCATGGAGCAGCTGGTGAGTGCGGCTCGTATCGGACGAAGCTTAGGTGTCCACTTGATACTAGCTACTCAGAAGCCTTCTGGTGTCGTGGACGATCAAATTTGGAGTAACTCGAAATTCAGAATCAGTCTGAAGGTACAGGAAAAAGCCGATAGTATGGAGGTCATCAAGCGACCAGATGCTGCCGAGCTATCAACGACCGGTCGTTTTTACCTGCAAGTGGGGTATAACGAGTTGTTCGAGCTTGGTCAATCGGCATGGGCTGGGGCACCGTATTATCCATCCGATAAGATTGAAAAACGGGTGGATGAAAGCATTCGTGTCATTGACCACCTAGGTCGTGTCATCAAAAGTGCAAAAATTGACCGTAAAACGATGGTGAAAAACCCACCGAAGCAAATTGATGAAGTCACAAAGTACCTAGAAACTCTAGCAAAACAGGAAAATATCAAAGTCAAGCAGCTATGGCTCGAGCCGATACCTGCACGGATCTATTTAGATCAGTTAGTTGAAAAATACAGTGAAGAAACAACGAATCGCTTTGAACTGAACCCTGTGATTGGGGAATATGACGATCCGGCGAACCAACGCCAAAATGTTATGAGACTACCAATCACACAGGATGGCAATACTATCATCTATGGAGTTGCCGGTAGCGGTAAGACTACGTTCATTGCAACGTTGATGTACTCGCTAATGGAATCTCATACGCCTGATGAGCTACATGCTTATTTATTAGATTTTAGCTCAGAGACGTTAAGTTGGTTCCGTGATGCGCCACATATCGGGGATGTTCTGTTATCCCATGATAGTGAGAAGATTGATAATCTCTTTAAAATGCTTAACAGCGAAATTGAGAAACGTAAAAAGCAGTTGTCCAATTATGGCGGTGATTTGCAGACATACAACCGTCTATCAGAGGATGGCCTGCCATCGATTTTAATAGTGATTCACAACTATGCTGCGTTTTCTGAAATGTACGAGTCACACGAAGAGGCAATTTCTTACCTGACTCGTGAAGGAACGAAGTACGGCATTTATTTTATCGTGACAGCGGCACATACCGGAGCAGTTCGCTACCGCTTGATGCAAAACTTCAAGCAGTTGTACGTGTTGCAGCTTAATGACACATCTGAATATTCAGCGGTACTCGGAAATGTGGACGGCGTCTTCCCATCGAAGCACAAAGGTCGAGGCATTTTCAAAGCGGACAGTGTGTATGAATTCCAAGTGGCCCTCATTACCGAGGGTGTTGAGGACATGTACCAATACATTACGGACTACTGTCGCAACCTGCGTGACAATTGGGGCAAGGGTGCTGCGAAACGAATTCCAGTCTTGCCTGAAAAAGTAGATATTGAGTATCTACAAGATGAAATTCAGTACAACAAGTCAAGTAAACTACCGGTTGGTGTTGAAAAAGAGTCCCTCGCTATCACGTATTTTGATTTCGGTGATTCACCTGTAAATCTAGTCCTTGGCAGTAGCAGCGATGCCTGCTTAGAAGTGATGCAGGGAATTTCAGAAATTGTTACGAAGAATGAGAAAAATGAAGTGATTGTGATCGACCCGAATGGGGAACTGATTGAAGTTGGTGGAAAACATGTTTCTAGTCCAACGGAGATTGAGGAAACGGTCGTTGAGTTGTTTAACACACTAGTATTCCGCAACAACACAATGAAGGATGCAATTGCGGAAGGAACGACACCACCAGTTTTCGAACCGCTTTACTGCATCGTTCATTCCTTCAACGACATGTTGCTGATGTTATCCGAGGATGGTCAAGATAAGCTGAAGGTATTCTTAGAACGAATTGACGGACTCAATGTCTTTATGATCATCTCAGACCGCGCCGATGCACTGAACTCAGTTGCATTTGAGCCTTGGTTTAAAAAGCAAGTCTCACTTAGCGACGGCATCTGGGTTGGAAACGGAATTACTGATCAATTTTTATTAAAAGTTTCAAAAGTCACAAACAGCATGTACCAAGAGATTCCAGAAGACTTCGGATATGTGCTCACTAAAGGAAAACCAAAGTTAGTCAAGTTATTGACGGGTTCGGCAGTTCGTGAAGAGGAGGCAGTTTTCAATGGATAAAGTGTTGGTCGAAGTATTCATTCCAGCAGCCGGTGAATCCTACGACGTCTTCATCCCGGCCCAAAGCAAGCTCTATGAAGTAACCTTTTTACTCGCAAACACCATGACCGAGCTATCCAACGGCTACTTCGTCGCAACCGACACCACCGTGGTGTGCGACCGCGAAACCGGAAAGATCTTCGACATTAACCAAACAGTGGAAGAACTAGGATTTATGAACGGGAAGAAATTGATGCTGGTTTAGATTGGGGTTAGAGCTGAATTTTGGCTTAGGGCATAATGAGTTGGAGTTAGGGCAGAATTCCCGGCGGGTAGGGCACAATTCTTGAAAGTTAGGGAACAATTAATCGGAGTTCGGGCACTATCCCCGCCGCCAGCTCGGACGGAAATGACGGCTTTGTCCGATATATTGAAAAGTTTGTCCGATATCTTGCCGAAAATGTCCGATAAACTCAAAACTATGTCCGATATCTCAAAAAAGCGGGCCTGGGCCACTTCGAAAAAGGGTCCCGCCCCCCGCCAGCCTAAGTCAACAATGTCCAACAAACAATTTTTACTAGGAATCAAAGTCATTTTTACGTAAGGAAGGTGCAAAATGAGGTTACAAAAGAGGGTAGTCTTATTCCTTCTTCTATTCATTCTCATAATAGGAGGAACAGGGTGTATGAGTTCGAGTAATGCGAGTACCGAGGAAAAAGCAATCCAGTATTTAGAGGAGAAGTATGACAAAGAATTTGAGGTCATGTTTGCAAAAGAGGGAAGTAAACTTTTTCAGGATTTATATGGGGGAGATAAAGTGGTTGTTCACCCCAAGGATGATTCTGAGGCAATTTTCCTAGTTGAGGAAGCGAACACCGAAGGCGATTTAATGGATAGTTATATTCCAGCAAAATGGGGGCAAGAATTGCAGAGCAAGCTTGCAGATAGCATTGAAAACGAATTGCCTGAGGATAGTCCATATAAGCTTACATTTCATGTGAATTCAAAAGAATTCGATCCATCAATGGCTAGTATGACAGTGGATGAATACTTATCACAGAATAAAAATGTAAGAGTCGTGTTGACTGCGGGTATAAAATCATCTGGGGAACCTGATGTGAATGCCTATAGTCAAGGTATCTTTAACCTTTACAATCTTCTAAAAGGACTTGGTGTGGAATCCTATATTGTTTCAGTTGGGTTCGTTGATTCATCTGAAGATATCTCAGAGTATATTCGCACAATTAATGTGAATAACATGGGCTGGTCTAATTTAAATGCTAAGGTTTATGGTGAACTTGGTTTGGATGAGAGAAATAATCCTGACAATCCGAGCGAAAGTTTTGACCCTACTTTAATCCTTAACAGTGAAAATAACGTGGTCGAAAATTACACGCCTTTTGAGGGGTGAGGAAGATGTCGCTATCTAATTTAAGTGAAAAGGAAAAATATCTTTTACTACAGCTTTCGTACTATGACCTAGATTTAAGAAAACCAATTAATGAAAAAAAACCTCTAACCATCGAGGATATGATTAAGTCGATCGAATATCAGAATAAACCGGATGCATCGGATACTAATTTTGCTGAAATAAAGAAGTATCTGCACCAAAATAGTGATTCCCCACTCCATGACGTTAAGCTGGTAGGATATCAAAATAATAACCCTACTACAAGTAATAATTCAGGTGGGAATTCCCATACCGGATTTGTAGGCTATGCTTTTACCGATAAGGAAGGGAACGGTACAGCTGTTTATCGAGGCAGTGAAGATTTAACAAATGTCGCTCACATAGCAACAGACTGGGTATCCAATGTTGAGGCTGGTCTTGGAGTAACGATCCAGCAGCAAAGGGAAGCAAATGAATTTTATGAACGATACATTAAAGGTCTAGATGGGGAACAGTATGTATTTGGCCACTCGAAGGGTGGAAATTTGGCGGAATTCGTACTTGTCAATAATCTAGAGGATGAAAAATTGACTTCTTATATTGTGAATGGTGCACCTTTATATTATTGGACTCTAACACAGGAGCAAAGAGATGCATTAAGTAGTCGAAATACATTTATCGTACACGAGGGTGACTTCGTTTCGTCCCTAGGATACGCACCTTATGTGGATAAAACAGTTAAATTAAATAGCACTGAAGAAGGTCTTATGTATGCACATGGACTTGATAGTGTTGATTTTACCCCAGGTGGAGACTTTAATAATGCATCTGATGGTGCTTCACTAGTACGTGATATTGCAAATCCAGTTGCTGGAGCCATTTTTCTAGCGGTTTCACTTCATCCAAAAGTATTGGCATATCGAGCAGCAGCGGCGATTCGCGATGCTACTTTATACATCTTAGAAGCTGCACAAAGAGGACTTGAAAAAGCAGTTAACTGGGTGAAAGATCAAGCAACAAAATTTATTGCGAAAGTAAAAGAACTTTCACAACAGGTGAAAAACGAAATTAACCAATTCATCACGAATGTGGCAACGAAGGCGGCAATACTTTTTGTAAAAGTAGCAGCAAAGATTGGTGGTTACTTCCCAGTTGAACCATACCTGAAAGTCAATGTTGCAAGGCTCTACTACTATGCACAACGACTTGAAAGTATCAAGCGCCGAGTGAATGCACTTAATAATCAGATTGACTCTCTATACTGGGAGGTTGACCTTCTAGATATCCGTCATGTGTTGAGCGCCGATATTTTAACGTCCTTCTCATACAGGCTCAATCAAAACATTAACTACCTAAATACGGCTGCCCGGTTACTAGATGCGAACGAAACGAAGCTAGTCGGAAAGGCAAGGATTATTCAATAGCTATGAAAATAGTAAAAATAACGATGTTACTATTTTTCTTTATGGGAGTTGTTGGCTGCAGTAACACTGAAGAAAAAGCACTTCAGTATTTGGAAGATAAATATGCTGAAGAATTTGAGGTTATGTGGGTGAATGATGATCTCGTTACTGTTCATCCAAAGGGTAAAACAGATGTGGTTTTTTCAATCCAAGAAGATGGCAATGGTTATGTTGACACATACCTGCCAGCAAAATGGGCTCAAGAGTTACAGGAAAAGCTAAAGGTTGATATCGAAAAAGAGCTTCCTGCCAATTCTGAATTTAAACTTGTTTTAAGTAGAACAAGTTTTAACGAATCCATGGCTGATATGAGTATTAATGAACTAATAGAGCAAAACAAGAATATGGGTGTTGATTTAGTTGTAGGGATTAAGACAGCGGGAGAACCTGATATTAATCAATATAGTCAAGGTCTTTATAATCTATATAATCTCTTAAAAAGTCTTGGATTAAAGAATTATTTAATTTCTGTTGGGTTTGTTAATAATTCTGAAGATATTTCAGAGTTTATCCAAACATCTTATGTCAATAATATGAGCTGGTCAAATTTAGACGCTACCGTATACGGAGAATTAGGAATTGATGAAAGACATAATGCAGATTATCCTAGTACATTGGTAGACCCTAATTTGATTTTAAAAGATGTGGAAGATGTAGAAAAACATTATCAGAAGTTCTAAGGATCAGAGATTTTAAATTGTAAGGGAGGTAACCCAATGAAACCTCATGTTCGACGAAAGATTAATAGCATTATTTATGAGATCAATGCCATCTCAAGGGAACTTGATGAAATCTCAAATGGTCTCAACCGTGAATTCAAAGGGATTGGCTCTACAAAAAGTGCATCAAGCTTGCAGAGTGCAGCGGACAAATACCGCAGAGTCGGGAATGACCTTAGAAGGATTTAAGTTATATAGAATTCTAGATTACTAGACCACTGCAATCCAAAGTTCTCTCGGCCAAAACCGAGTTAACTCATACATATCTCATTTTAAGGAGGTGAAAAAACAATGGCACGTTCAATCACAGTTGATCCAGCGAAATTAGACACTGCGGCTACTAAAATTGACCAACAATCTGCTGACTATGAGAGACTTTACAAGGCTCTTTACACAGAGGTTGAGGGCATGGGTGCTGCGTGGCAAGGTACTGATAACCAGGCATATGTTTCTCAAATCAAGGGCTTCATGGATGACTTCCAAAAAATGACGAACTTGATGAGACAATACTCTGAGTTCTTAAAGCTTAGCGCAAAAACATACCGTGAAACACAAAGCGAGGTAGTGAACCAAGCTCGTCGCTTAACTAACTAATCTCCATACCTATAAAACTACCAAAAAAGGAGGTGGCACGATGTCAGTTGATGGAATCAAGATTTCCCTTGGCGAGGTTAGTAAAACCGCTGGGCAAATCCGTAACCTAAACCAACAGCTTGCAACTGCACTAGAAGACATTAAGAAGGAAATGAATGGCTTATCTGCTACATGGAACTCCGATGCTTCTAATACAATTCGCGGAAACTTCAATGCGTTGGCTCCACGTTTTGAGGAGTATCGCCAAGTTATTGATAGCTATGCGAAATTTCTAGATAACACAGTTACAAACTACAACGCTGCAGAAACTGCAATCAACAATAACGCTAGCGCATTTAAATAATCCATGAGGAGGGCAATTGGCCTCGCCGGTTGTCCTCAACTCATAACTTTATTCAGGAATGGCGTGAAAAAATCTGGGCGCAAATACGCAAATGGCGCATTTGATAAACAATGGGAGTGCAAGAAAATGATCAAACATGTTGATTTACATATTGAAAATTACGGTGTTTCGAAGTTCATATTTTACAAGGTGCCACCTGCGATTCGTGTTGATTTTACAGAAGCTGATAAGCTTAAAAACAACAAGGTTCCAGGGCTTTTGCCATGTGTTGTGATTAACAAGGAAGATGAGGGGTATTTTCGCTATGACTTAGTCTCTGAAGTGACTCTTAACCAACAGACAACAAACCCACTCACAAAGGAGCAGCTCCATAGCTATTTTTCAAATATCATCGAAACATTAATCGAAGCTGAGCGACTTGGGTTAAATGTGAACAACTTTGTTTTTGATGAGAACTACATCTTTATTGATAATTTTTCAAACAGATTAATTCTACTGTACATGCCGATTAAAAATAATATTTTTGAAAAGGTATCAATCCGGGAATACTTCACCAGTTTCTTACACTCCCACTCCTATGATGAAAATGATGACCTTGCTTTTTTTGTGCGGCTACATAATTATTTCGCAACATCTGAGGAAATCAACTTATATGCGCTTCAACAAAAGCTTAATGAGTTTCTTATGAATAAACCAACATCACCACAAAGTTTCAGAAAGCTGCCGATTCAGGATGAAGAACCCAAAACACCAAACTATTATAGTCCTAGCAGTGAAATCAAGGCATCTGAAGAAAACGGCGTGATTACTTCAGAATATAGCAGTAAAAAGGTTGATAAAAAAACAAAACAAAAGCTTGAAATCGAGGAAGAAGTTCAGTACAAGCGAATCACCCGCACCGAACTAGGCGAAGGAAATCCACTCCTTTCAGGTGGAACTTCCATCAACATCAAGCCAAATGTGGGAAGTCCAATTTCGTTTGATACAGATGAACCTGATGAGGAAGAGGGGACAACTGTCCTCACCGCTTATAAAGAGCCAGAAGAGGAAGAAGGAACAACGGCGCTGGGTGTAGGCACCAGTTTCCAACAGCAGCAGCCATTCCTACTAACGACCACTCAGGAAAAAATTATCCTATCCAAGCGAGTGTTTAAGATTGGCCGTGATCCAGGGGTTACTGATTATACATCTAACAATAAAGTCATTGGGCGTGTTCATGCGGAGGTGATTACCGAAAACGGGGAATATTTTATTGTCGACCAAGAATCGCGAAACGGCAGCTATGTAAATGGCGTCAAGCTAGTTCCTAATAACAAGGTAAAAATCAAGCACGAAGACAAAATCAAGCTTGCGAACGAAGAATACGTATTTAGGCTTTTTTAAAATACGAAGATAAAATGGTTTTTATTGTCTAGCTTCAGGCGCCATCGGCTCGAGGTCACAAGCCAATCGCTTCGGAAGGTTGGGCTTGTCTTGTGCTTGTCGCTCATGCCAGGATGGCAAGGATTCCAGCGTTAGGCACAGGACGTGCATGCCTTTAGCTGGAATTGGGGGCGCCTTACGCATTTCAAAAGAGGTGAAATAAGTGTCGTTCATACATGCATACCACACGGATGTGGGAATAAAAAAGAAAACAAATCAAGATGCGTTGCTCGTCAAGACCGCAAAAACACCGAATGGATATGTGGGGATGTTCGTCGTGTGTGACGGAATGGGTGGACTCGACCATGGGGAACTCGCCAGTGCAACAGTCGTTCGCGGGCTCTCCGACTGGTTCGAACAGAAGTTACCTGAATTACTTCATTCTGACCAACAGGATGAAGACATCCGCCGAGCGCTCGAAGTCTGTATTACGGAGCAAAATGAAAAAATCTTAGAATATGGGGACGAAACAAACACTCAGGTCGGAACAACGGTGACTGCACTCCTCATCATTCATTCGCGTTATTATATCGTACATATCGGAGACAGCCGTGCTTATCAAATTCAGCAGCAAGTGACAAGGTTGACGAAGGATCAAACCTTGGTGGAACGTGAAGTAGAGCGCGGAAACATTACACCGGAGCAAGCCTTGAAGGATCCGCGGCGCAATGTCCTTTTACAATGTGTTGGAGCGACAAGGGAGCTTGATGTCGTGATTCTAACAGGTGAGACAGAGCCAGGAACCGTGTTCTTACTTTGTACGGATGGTTTTTACCATAAGATCACGGATAAGGAGATACTTGAGGAGCTTCGTCCGAACCAATTTTTAAATGAAAAGCAATTAAAATACAAGGCGATTAAACTCGTCGATGCTGTGAAAGAACGTAAAGAGGTCGACAATATCTCAATCGTTCTTGCGCATGTAGTATGAATGGTCAAGGCCATTCATAGGAGGAATTACGTTGATTAAAATCGGAAGTTTTATAGATGACAGATACGAAATATTGAAGGAAATCGGACGCGGTGGAATGAGTATTGTCTATTTGGCGATGGACAACCGACTTAATAAGTCTTTGGTAGTCAAGGATATCCGTAAGCGCGACAACAGTAACAACGAGCTCCTCATTAATAGTCTAGTTGTCGAGGCGAACATGCTGAAAAAACTAGACCACGGTTCACTTCCAAAGATTTACGACATCATCGAATCTGAGGGTGATATTTATGTGGTTATGGACTATGTCGAGGGTGAGTCGCTCAAGCAAAAGCTAAAGCGGGAAAAAATCATCTCGGCGAAGCTTGTGATTAACTGGGCAAAGCAGCTTGCAGAGGTTCTTCATTATTTGCATACAAGAAAGCCACACCCGATTATTTACCGTGACATGAAGCCGGACAATATCATGCTCACACCGGAAGGGAAAATCAAACTGATAGACTTCGGGATTGCGCGTGAGTTTAAGGATGAGAGCCTGACCGATACGACGAATCTCGGAACGAAAACCTATGCGGCACCCGAGCAGCTGTCCGGCAAACGAACAGATGCCAGAACGGACATTTACAGCCTAGGTCTAACCTTGTATCAGCTCATAACTGGTAAAAGCCTAGCAGACCCGCCGTATGAGGTAAGGCCGATTCGCCAATGGGACCCGACCTTACCAGAGGGACTCGAGCATATCATTTTAAAATGTACCCAGGCAGAACCGGAGAATCGCTATCAAACTAGTGAGGAACTCCTGTACGATCTTGAAAATATCAACAAACTGACAGCAGGTTACCGGAAAAAAATGATGAAGCGGCTCTATCTCTTTTTGGTTCCAGCCGTTTTATGCCTTGGTTTTTCAACGACGTCAGTACTTGGCTATCAAGGTATGCAAAATGAGCAATTCCAGGATTACATCGGACTAGTCAATGAATCTAGTATTTCATTAATCGAGGGCAATGATACGGAGGCAATTAAGCTTCTAGAGCAAGCCATTAAAGTCGACAAGGGACGTGCTGCTGCTTATATCAATCTGCTAGATGTGTACATTAACCGAAATGAAGTGGACACAGGACTTTCGAAAATTGAGGCCTATGTGAATGACGAATACGGCAACATCCATAAGAATAGTGAGGTTCTTTTTAAACTGGGGATGACGTATTTTGACCGAAAACGCGATTACCCTGTTGCACTGAAGTATTTTAAGCAGGTGAGTGAAAAAGAAATTCCGGACGCGAGTTACTATATTACTCTTGCGACAACATTGGGCGGCATGAACATTGATTATGACCAGTTTTCTACGAATCTCTTAGAGTTCGAGTCATTCAATGACAACCTTCCAAACAACTCGAAAAAAGTGGATAACTATAATTCGCTGGCGAACATTTACATTTCTTATAAAGGTCAAATCACGGACGCCAATACGAAAGCCATCACGGTTGTCCAGAAGGCGCAGAAGGTTCTCGAGTTGGCTCCAGATGAGCAGCTGCAGTTAAAATACGAGATTGAGTTCGAGCAAAAACTCGCTCAAGCCTTTTACTCAAGAGGCGTAAACTCTGGGGATCAAGTTGCTGCCCGTGACGATTTCGAACAGGCAACACTGCACTACAACAATCTTCTTGATTTGAACGTATCGAATAAGGAAGAGGTTATGATCAATATCGGTGTGATTTATCAGGAGATGGGTGAGCATTCACAAGCGGTTGAGCAATTTGAAGGAACGATTAAGGAATATCCGAAAAGCCTAAATGCATACGTGAAGTTAGGCAATCTTTTGCTAGACATTGAGCAAGGTAAACAAGAAGACAAGCGCAACTACAACAAGGCAAAGGAAGTCTTTGACAAAGCAGGAAAGCTTGAAGGCGCTAAAGACAATGAAGCCTACAAAAAACTATCCAGACGCATGAGCAATCTAAATATCAGATAGTGGGACAAAGGGACAGGTCCCTTGTCCCAGCGGCGAATTCCAAAGAAAGGGGGGCTCTCAATTGGAATACCAAATTATGTTTTACGGGGGATTAGCGGGCGCTGTGGTCACGCTCATCATCTCCATCATCGTCTATATGAAACTACAAATCTCTCAGGTTTTTGCGGATATCACGGGAAACCGGTTTATGAGAAAGAAGCAAAACAGCCGCATTTCCCTTGAGGCTCATGAAACAAAACGAACAACAAGTGAAATCAAGCTTCGGAAAAAAGATGATCCAGTTGCAGCATCAGTTGAGGATACAGCCCTCATGAGCCAGGGACTTGAACCGACCTCCTTACTTGAGGAAAGTTCACAAGCACCGACGGAATTGTTGGTAGAAGAAACTTCACTTTTATCAGAGGAAACGGCTCTCTTACAGGATGACGATGAGACGACATTGCTAGTCGGGGATGACGAAACAACGATTCTCCTTGAAGGCGATGGCGAAACCGCAATCCTCACCGAGAAAGAGGAAGAATCCGATTTCCAAATTGAAGTCGATGTGATGATAGTCCATACAAATAATGTAATTAACTTTACTCAGCAGAAGTCCCCTGCTTCTTCAATAAGGGGATGAGTGTAAAAGGAGTAAACACTACTGCTGGGGTTCAAACCTGGCTGAGTAAAGTTAATGCCCCAGCGGATGCCACGATTTTTTAAAGGAAGTTTTTCAATCAGTAAGTTCAAAGACTAAAAACGCCACATCCTGTGGCAACGTCTTTATGACCCACTTCCTGTGGGCCTAAAAATCGGGCGCAAATACGCCAAGGCGCATTTGATAATAAAAGGAGCGTAGTAAAGTGATAGCAATGATTTCAAAAAGCTACCGAAAAAACAAATCGGTACTCTGGTTACCGATTGCATTGGTTATGGTGCTTTCGGTAGTACTGTTTAGCCTGAACGTATCATCCCAGGTTGAAACAAAGCAGTATATAAAATATAACAATGAACAATGGGAAATTGGGAAAAAGTTCTCAAATGAATGGTACATAAATGGAGACACCTTTCAAGTCCAGGTTGATTTAAGTGAGGACTATGAGAATTACCTAAAGCCAAAAGAAACACCGGAGGAGCCGGAAAATCCTGACGGAACTGAAACAGCTGAGGAAACGGCAACTCCAGTAGCAGGCGAGGTACCTGAAGGTGGGTCACCTTTTGATGTAGAAGTAAAGAAAGGACCTGGAAATGCAACTATTACCCCAATCACAGATGGCGGATTTAAAGGTCTGTATAAAGTAACCATCTCTGGTGCCAATCATAAAGATGGTGAAATCCCGATGGAAATCACCTTTAAAGATGACACATGGGTAGTTGATCCACCAAACAATTCTACTTTTAGTGTAATAAAAGACACTACGGCACCAATAGTTAATCTATCAGGTGCATACGAGGGCGGGTTTTTTGAGCATACAGTCAACCTTCAAATTGATGTAAATGAAAATAACTTTACACAAGATAAAGTAGATATAAAGGTTAAAAAAGATGGTTCAGATTTCCAAACGCCTTCAACTGAGTGGGATGGGAAGAAAGCTTCTATCGCATTTGACCAAGTTGGGAAATATGAAGTAACAGTAACCGCAAAGGATAAGGCTGGAAACGTAAGTGACACTCAGTCCATCTCCTTTGCAAATGTCAGCAAAGTTGCGCAATTGGCCATTAAAAATAAAACGGAAAATGATTTTTATAACGATGGAGTAAATATCGTTATCACTAATCCACTCTTTATCGAGTCAGCGAAGCTCACCTATACGAAAGATGGCGGCGAGCCACAGACTGTGGATATGGAAATTAAAAATTCCCTTTCTTCTAAGACAGCAACTTATACTCTTACTGAAGCAGGAAAATATGAATTTAGTGCAAAGATAACAGACTATTGGAGACCAACTGGGTTTGATCTCGGAACCTATGAAAATATCATTATCGACAAGACAGCACCTGAATTAACAATTAGTGGTGTTGAAAATGGTGGCAAATATACAGAATCTAAGGACATCATAATTTCAGCAACTGACACATATTTAGATCAAAACAAATCCGTTTTAAAGCTAACGAAAAACGGAAAAGTTCAAACAATCACTGGAAAAGAAGCTCTTGAAAAACGTAACTTAACAGATGGAGTATACTCTGTTGAACTAAGTGTGTTTGATAAAGCAGGGAACGAAACAAAATCCCCAGCACTCAATTTTACAATTGATACCAAGAAGCCAGAATTAAAGATTTCAGGAGTTGAAACTGGGAAGTATTATCCTGAAAACCAAACTGTTCGTTTTTTAGTTGAAGATCTTACACTTGATTTAGCGAAAACAACACTTGTTGTAAAGCACAACGATACCGATTATGCGGAAGAAATCAAATTAAAACAGAACGGTACAGTGGCTGAAGCAAGTCATACGTTTAAAACTGAAGGAAAATACACAATCGAGTTAAATGCAACAGACCAATTTGGAAATGCTGCAGACAAAATCACGAAAACCTTCACACTCGATAAAACGAAGCCAACTGTTTCACTTGCTGGCGCTGAAAATAATAAAAAGTACAACCGCCAAGTAGACATAGAGATTGTTGGAAAAGACACAAACAAAGATGATAGCAAGACCATTTTAACAGTAACAAAAGATGGGAAATCAGAAACGTTTGAAGGTAAAAAGGCACATGAGAAACATAGCTTTAAACAAGAAGGTGTCTATGAACTCAATGTAGACTACTTTGATAAAGCTGGAAACAAAGCTGATTTTTCAACGATTACATTTGTTATCGACAACTCGAAGCCAGAGGTTGATATTACGGGTGTAAATGAAAATGAGTTCGCGAATACAGACAAAGAAGTCAAGTTTACGGTTGAGGACTCACATATCGACCTAGACAATATTGAACTATTTATTACGAAGGATGGTAAGGCTTATCCGACGGATGAAATCAAATTCAAGAAACAAAGGAACCGATACGCTGAGGCAGAGCATACATTTACCGGCGATGGCGTTTATGTTGTAAAACTAAAGTCGACTGACGAAGCAGGAAATATCTCAGCAGAAAAAGAAGTTCGTTTTACAATCGATAAAATCAAGCCTGAGATTGTTGTGACAAACATCGGTGAAGATGGCAGATACAATGATAATCGTGAAGTATCCATTACGGTAACTGATCTAAATATGGGTGAGTCAAATGCAACAGTTAAGTACAATGGGGAGTCATATGAGATTGACCCACTTGTGCTTGAAGGCAAGATGGCAACAACTAAACACACCTTCACTGAAGAAGGGGTTTACGAGCTTCACGTCGTTTCAACGGATAAAGCAGGAAACGAAAGCTCAGAAACTATAAAATTCACGGTCGATAAAACAGGACCTGCGATTAAATACTCGATTAAAGATGGTACGTATTTTAATGATAAAAAAGTGAGCCTAACTGTTACTGTCGATGACTACACACCATTTGTTCCTGAAATCACAGTGAAAAATGGGGATAAAGACATCAAGGTTCCAACAGACGGATGGATGAAAAAAATCGTCTGGTTAATCACTCAAGAACTAAGTGTTGAACTTGAAGACGAAGGAGTTTACTCCGTTCAGGTAAAAGCAAAGGACTACTTTGGCGCTGAAAGCACTGAGGATCTTGGCTTTACAATTGACCGCACATCACCTGAAATTCAAATCAGCGGGAATATCCCGAACGGTGGATTTGTAAAAGGTGACAATGAGTTAATCGTAGACATCAATGACCTTCATTTTGACGAAAGTAAAAATGAAGTCCTTGTAAACGGCAAACCGGTTAAAAATGCCCAGTGGAAAGAAACAGCAAAAGGTTATCAGTTCAAACAAAGCTTTCCAGAGGATGGAGAATATGAAGTAACAGTTCGTTCTGTAGACTTTGCGGGTAACAAAGCAACGGAGAAAAAACACAAATTCACAGTGGATAACGTAAAACCTGTTATCACGATTGAAAATGTAAAAGACGGAACATTTTACGATAAAAAGAAAACAGCTACGATCAAGGTTAACGAGCTGAACTTTGCAAACAATGAAGTAGAAGTAAAAGTAAACAATAAACCGTACGAGTGGAAAAACCAAGGTGTTGAATCAAGTCTTGCGATTCCATTTAACGAAGACGGTGACTATGTGATTAAGGTGACTTCAAAGGATGCAGCAGGCAACATTGCGGACGCAAAAGAAGTGAAGTTTACAATTGATGAAAGCTTCCCGACCCTCAAAATCACAGGTGTCGACCACATGACGAATTACAATGTGACGAAGCCAGTTTCATTTGAAGTAACGGATGCGAACATTGACAAAACTTCATTACGCGTAACAAAGAACGGCAAGGTATATGAGATTCCAGCACTACAACAATCTAGAACAAAAGCAAGCTTACAACACAATTTTGCAGAAGAAGGTAGCTATGTGCTCTACTTCAACGCAACGGATAAATCAGGTAATAAAACAACACATGAGGAAATTGCATTCATCATTGACAAAACAAATCCAGTTGTAAAAATTGACGGTGTTGACCACCAATCCTTCAATCCAACTGGCAAGCGCGTAACTGTTTCTGTTGATGAACTGAACTTTGGTACAAATTACGTAGTGCTATCTGTAACAAAGGACGGCAAAGTATTTAATATTGGAACTTGGAAAAACAACAACAAGCTTTCAAGTTTAGGCTACAATTTTAATGATGATGGCCTGTACACCATTGCAATTAGCGCTGAAGATAAGGCTGGCAATGGTCCAATCACAGCGAACAAGACATTCACAATTGACACGACAAAGCCAGCAATTGAAATTACAGGTGTTGAAAATGCAGCACACTATAACGTTGATAAGCCAGTGAGCGTGGAAATTCGTGATGTGAACTTAGATGTGAACCGCATCACCGTGACTCGAAATGGTAGAGGCTATAACGCTGGTGGATTTGGAGTAGCGAATCAAACTGCTCGACTCAGCCACAACTTTAGCCAGGAAGGTGACTATGCGATCAACGTAGAAGCGATTGACAAAGCGGGTAACCAATTCAGCAGACAGATTGCTTTTACAATTGATAAAACAGCTCCGGTCATCACACCGAAATTTAAAGGTCAAAGCCGTGTCATCAAGAATGGCGAATATATTAATGAAGTATTCACACCGGAATTTGCGCTAGACCAAGGTGAGGACACCATCGTTTCAGTAACAATGAATGGCTCAAATGTAACAGGTCGAATTCCAACGGCTACATTGGAAATGAAGTACGATTTCAGGGTTCTTGCACGAGACAAAGCAGGAAACGAGTCAACAATTGATATCAGCTTTATCCTTGATACGACAAAGCCAAACTTGAATATCACAGGCGTTATTGATGGATTCTTTAATAACAATCAAATGCCGACTGTGACCTACTCGGATCGTTACCTCGATTCAAGTCGTTCAAGTGTCACATTAAATGGACGCCCATTTGTAAATGGGGTGCAGCTAAGTGAAGAAGGAGATTACATTTTAAAAGCTAAGATCTATGATTTAGCTAACAATGTTTCTTCCCGAACAATAGTGTTTACGATTGATAAAACAGCACCAGTGATCAAATTTAAGGAAGCTATTTCTGAAGGGTACTTCAAGGAAAGCTTACTACCTGAATTGCTCATTGAGGATTTAAATGCATATGACATCATCTCACAAACCTTGAATGGTCAGCCTTATAATCTTGGTGACCCAATTGAGGAAGAAGGAAAGCATGTGCTCTTCTTTGAGGTGAAGGACAAAGCAGGGAATATCCAACAGCTAAGTGTTGAGTTTATTATTGATAAAACTCCTCCGAAAGTCATCGTCGATGGAGTCAAGAAAAACGAAACATACCGTGACCCTGTAACTCTCTCAATCAGCCTTGATAATCCTAGTGATACACTCAAGTCTGTCATGATTAATGGAGAGCTCTTCAATGGTGAGGTAAAAGATGTGAACGGAACGAAAGTCATTTCCGTAACACTATCTGATATCAACAAATACAAGGTGGAAGTATTAGCAGAAGACGAAGCTGGTAATGAAATGAACGAAGTCGTTGAATTCGAAATCGTTGAGAAAAGCGTACTTGTAAAGTTCTATGAAAACAAACCATTATTTGCGGGCGCAATGGTAGGTCTTGTTGGAATTGCAGCAGCAGGTGCTGTCGCTCTCCGCAGAACCATCATCCGCAGAAAAGACGAGAAAGATATGTAACAAAAATGTAGGCATTCGCATTTTGCGGATGCCTGTTTTAAAGAAAGTTACTTCATTCAGCAAACCCGGCTGAATAAAGTTAAAGCCCCGGCGGATGCCACGATTTTTTAGAGGGAATTTTCGAGCGGTAAGATCAACGACTAAGGACGCCACTTCCTGTGGCAACGTCTTTGTGACCCACGTCGTGTTGGCCTAAAACCGGGCGCAAATACGCCAAGTCGTATTTGATTTATAATAGAATAAAAGGAGGCATCGTTTTGTCTAGAATCACGATTAAACCGAATCAAGTTATCGGATTAAGTCCCATGGTAGGGTCTGTAGCCTCAAAACTTTCACAGGTTGAAGGAGGCGTGGCTTCTGTCAGAAATTCCATTGATTATCGAATCTTAGCTAGAACCTCCATCCGGCCGCAACTAACAGAGGTAACTTCTTCAATTGATCAATTGGAAGCAAAAGTAAGAAAGCTGCAGTCTTTTTTAAATTTAGCTGTAACTCGCTATTCGTCAACAGAGCGATATTTAAACACCTCGTTTATGGCGATGGAGGCAGTTCGGGGTATGGCCCCGGCAAATCAGCCAGCAAATGGTAAAAATGTTGAATCCTCAAGCAAGGATACATCTTCACTAGCACATAAAATACTTTCTTACTTTGACTCCGTTAATAAAGGGTTAAGTGCAGGGGACGTCGCATTAGTAGGGTCACAGTTATTATCTGTGGCAACATCTTCTTTTTTAATGCGCAATTTAAAAATAAACTATATTGGTGGAAAGCCTAACATATGGCAAAAATTTCGCGGTCGATATAAATTCACTGTAACTGCAAAGCCTTCCTGGACGAGTCGAGGTGGCTATAGTTCGAAAATAGCAAGGTATATCCATAATTTTTCAAGGTCCACACCTTCGAATGCTGTTACAAGAACCATACATTCCTTCGTCAGCTCCTATAATGGGCCAGCTGCTCTATTAAAGCATGCTGCAGGTTTTTCGAAAAATGTAAATGCAGCCATGCATGGCTCAACATTAATGGGGCGTTTCCAAGAGCGTATTACAATTGGCTCGAAAGACGTAGCGAAGAGCTTAGCTAATGCAAGAGGATTTACAAGTGTTGCAAAGAGAATACCAATTTTGAGTCAGGTCATCTCTGTAGGGGCGAATGCAACAGAGTTTGTAGACCCCAAAAACGCCAATTTATCAATGACTGAAAAATTTGGCCGATTTGGTGCAGGAGTTGGAGCAGATATGGTTGCAATCGCAGGTGGTGCGAAGCTTGGCGCTATGATTGGAAGCTTCGGTGGCCCTGTGGGAATCGTAGTTGGTGGAGCTGTTGGAGGACTAGTAGGTGGATTTGTCAGCTCTAAGTATGGTGATCAAATAAAGGATTTTGGTCAGAAAGCAGCTGGATTTGCAGAGGATGTTGGTAAAAAGATTGGTGGAGCAGTTGAGGATTTTGGGAAATCAGTCTTCAAATCTGTTAGTAGTTGGTTTGACTAAATCAAAATTGAAGGATGAAAATTATGTATAGTACTGCAGAAATAATTGAATTAATCACTACTGTTATAGGTGCTTGGTTAACACTTCAGTTCGTCGTATGTATAGTTACGTTTTTGCTAGGAAATGTGATGGTGGAACACGTAGAAACAGGGGTTTTTAGAAACACAAAGAATCCCTTTCTCAAATTTTTTACCTTTATTGTCTTATTCTTATTTGGAATAGGTCCACTCATTTACAAAAAGCTAGACCGATTTTCATGGATTGTGCGGAGACTGTTCATGTTAGTCATTACACTCGTTTTGGGACTTCTGTTTATGCTTATCTACTATATTATTAAAATTGCGCTGCATGCAGTATTTTTATAGATGATCAAGGCGGGGATGTGAGGACAAGTTTCTAATATAGAATGGAAGAGTTTTTATGAACAATTCAGTAGAAATAATAGAAATAATTACAACTTTGTTAATCTGGTGGCTCTCACTTCAAGTTGGTATCAGCGCATTAACCATTTTACTAGGGGATGCACTGGTTGAACATGTGGAATTAGGTATTTCCAGGAACACAAAAATCCAATTCTAAAATTTATCACCTTTATTACCCTATTCTTAGTTGGCTTAGGACCAACTACTTATAAAAAACTAAACAAATATTCATGGTTAGTTAGGAGAATTCTTATGCTAATCATTACACTTGTCATGGGAAATCTATTCATGATTATCTACTACATTATAAAAGCAGCACTGTATGCAGTGTTTTTATAGATTACACTGTAAAACGTCCTCGTTTTCTAGTAGGAATTAAGTTGATTGAGTGATGCTAAAAAATGTTTATCATACCCTCACCGGCAAGCAAGCGAGGGATTGAGGGTAAGAAAATGCTGTACTCGTACCCTCACAATCAAGCGCTCGAGTGGTCGAGGGTAAGAAAAGGTCGTACTCGTACCCTCACAGTCAAGCAATCGAGGGATTGAGGGTAAGAAAATCCCTCAATCGTAATCGTCCCCCACTCACTAAGCACCTAAAGGGATGACGGTACAAAACAAAGAAACCGCTAGACACCATAAATTAAACTACAACATAGCATTCAAAAAACAAAGGAGGTACCCGTCATGAACCATGCTTTAACATGTACGACGGAGGAATTGGCATTATTGGTTACAGTGTGTGGATACCCAACTGTTGCCAAAGGTATTGCAGAAGCTTCGTACGGAGAGAAGTCTCCTGAAGAATGGGACGCCATCATGGAATCCACGATCCACCAGTTGGTAATCAAGTCCTTATGGGACCCAAATAAAACAGGTGAGGATGAGCATCCACTTAGCGAAGAAATGCAAATTTTTATCAAGCAATACGTAGAATCCAAATGGATGATCCGTTGCTCGAATATGATGGGGCGAAACGTATTAATGATCCACCATTTCGAAGAAGATATCTGGCTTGCCCATGTCATCGCAGAAGACATCATGCATGAATTTGCATTATTATCAAATGATGAAATTCCAACGGTGATCAAAGACTTTTATTCGTTCGAAGGTACAAAAATCGAGGGGACACACGAATTCTTCCTCACAGACAAATTATTCGATTGGCTAAGTGACCAGTCAAAAACAGAGAAGGTCCGGAAGAAAGCAAAGTTAACACCGACTGAGGAACAGAGCTTCAATTTATTCATTGAGGATCTAGAAGAGCAAGAATGGTCACTTTATAATATTTCACACTTCGAGATTCCGAACATTGAAGGTGATTTTCTACTCGCGAACATCGTCTTCTTTTTACCATCCAAAAAAGGAATGTGGATTGTGGAATATAAAGAGGATGTTAAAAATCCAGTCCACATTAAACTAAATACATACGAGGAATGGCACGAAATGCTCGATGCAGTAGGCACCGTGGCAGCCGCTATTGAAGTATAACTTTATTCAGGACTATTTCCCCTAGATGTTGTAACTAGGATAAGTGCTAGGAATTATATTAAGTGTTGTTTTAACCTTATTTGAATAAAGTTAAAGCCTCCGGCGGATGCCACAGATTTTCAAAAGAAGTTTTTCGCGTGGGCGCGCGAAAAAATCTGGGCGCAGATACGCCTTGGCGTATCTGATTAAGATGACTTTCATAAGTCGTCTTTTTTTTATCCAGAATCTAGTCCTTTTTGCTTATTTCATTCTAGTTAATACATCATTTTATAAGCAATTGGCAAACTAAGATTGGAAAATAATTCTGGAGGGTATGCTGTATGATTTTTTGGCAACACGTGCTGAAAATAGCTGTTCTATTCTTACTACTTTTAACAACTACAGTAAGCCCAGACATGGTAGTTGCACAACGGGACACACATTCACCTGTCATCACACATAATCCGAAAACAACAAGTGAGCCGCTATTACCCATCAAAATAAAGGCTGGTGTAACGGATGACACCACCATTCAACATGTAACACTTTTTTATAAGACAGGTAACTCAGATGACTTCAAAGCAATCCCGATGCAATTGAACGAGGAAAAAACATACATTGCCGAAATCCCGGGCTTTCACGTATATGATGAAATCACTTATTATATCGAGGCAAGTGACGGAACCAATACGGAAAAAACGGACGAGAACACCATACAAGTTATTCAAAAAGAAATCGATTATACCAAAATGCCTCAGCTGCTTGTGACGGAGGTTCTTCCAGACTCAACGAATGTGGGCAGTGCAGATGGATTTGAATTTGTAGAAATCTACAATAACAACAACAAAGCAATCAACTTTAAGGATTATAAACTCTACTATCGATATGGAAAGAATCCCCGAACAGATGTGATGTGGCCTTCTGTAAAAGAGAATGTGTTCATTCCTGCCCGCAAAACACTTGTGCTCTGGATCATCAATGGCGAAAATAGCGAGCAGACGGTGGAGGATTTTAATGCACATTATGGAACTAACTTGAAGGAAAATCAGGATATTGTGCGGGTTTACAGTGGCGGTATGGCAAACAAAAGCATGCGGGGTGTCGTGATTGGAACGAATACGCATCGTGAAATTTCAGTTGCATACTATAACAAGACAGAAGTTGACAAGGCAATTATATACCGATATCCAACCAACAAATCCACGGTCTCTAAAAGAATCGGCACAAAGGATGCGACTCCTGGTAAGGTAGAAAGCTACCAGGTACCGAAAAAGCGTGTTCATATTGAGGAAGATTCTGTCCCACCGAGTATTGAGGATTTAACATTAAATTCTGAAGTCAATCAAAAAGACAACCTGGAGCTCATCGCAAAAGCTACAGACGACCATACCGTTAAATCTGTTAAATTACATTATAAAATCGACCGGGATAACGAGTTCGATGAAGTCATTTTACATGAGAATTACGATGATTTACTGTTTCATCACACGATTGATGCACCAGCATTAATTGGCCGCGAGTATATCGATTATTACTATGTCGTTTCCGATGGAAGCAATGAGGTGAAAAGTGAGACTTATCGGGTTAACATCAAGAATGAACTTGACCACTCAAGTCTACGACTCAATCTGAAAAATGAAGAAATGCTTCGGGGAGAGAAAATAATCAAGGCTACTTCAGAAGAAAATACGCATTTGAAGCTGATGATTAACGGAAATGAGGTTCAGGAAGGCATCTATCGTTCACTTGAACACACCGCCTATTTTGCGTTTGAGGTAAATGGGTTGAATACGTATTTTCAAAATGCTGTCACGATGGGCAAGGAAGTATTACATGTGATGGACCAGGATTGGCTTACGAAATGGAAGACATTCACGATTCCAATTGAGCCTGAGCGACTTCCCGTAGGCAACACAACAATCACGATTCGTTCTGGAAACAAAGCTTCGCCGTTTGAACTTTGGTCGAGGGAAAATCGCGATGACTTTCAATTGCGAAACGTTCGACTCATTCTAGGCGATGGAACGGTGATCAAAGATCCGATTTACAACGACCCAAATCGCATCTTGAACATGGGGGATCAGCGTAAGCATGTCGATTTTACCTTTACGATTACGGAAAAAGAGGCCCGTTCGTTCACCTATAAATGGAACACAACCGAGGTGCACGACAAAAAACATAACGTCACAGTACAGGCTGGTGACAAAATGGTTCGTTCACAAGTTTTGGTCGATAATAGGGCCCCAACTGTCAATACAAATCTGAAAAATAAACCATACAAAGGGGCCTTTACAATTAATATTGACGTGAGGGATAAGCTTTCTGGTATTGAAAAAAAGACGGTAATCTTGGATGGAGAAGTAATTGAGGTTCCGTTTGAAACATCGTCCGCAAAGCTTAAACCAGGTAAACATAAGCTCAAAGTACATGCGATTGACAAAGTAGGAAATGAAACAAAGGATGTTTTCTATTTTAAAGTGGTGAATGAAAACCCAAAAAAACCAGAGCGCATTTCTCCGAAGGGAAAGAGTGAAGGGGATCCACTTTTACAAGTGAAGGTGAAAGATCCAACAAAGGATAAGCTTGATGTTACCTTTTATGAAGCCTACAAGCATGACATAAATTCAAGTGTGAAAGGATTTAAAAATGCGACTGAGCTTGAGCCACCTAAAAGGATGCTTCCAGAAGGAGAGGATGCTTTCACAACAGAAGACATCTCACTCGTTTCAAAAGCAGATGGCCGCTATTTAGTTACGGATTCTGACACAAAATTCCCGTACCACCGTTTTGATGTCACGGTTGATGAGTTTCTCGGTGACAATGACAGGGTTGAGCTTTTATGGAAAGGGAATTCACTTGAAGGTCGAAAAGTTTCGATGTACGCATGGAATCATAATGAGGGAAAATGGGTTTTGCTTGATTTTAAGATAGCAGGCTCAAAAGATTTTAAACTTGCTTCTGATGTGTCGGTCCGTAACTATGTACTTGATTCGAAAATCAATGTCCTGATTCAAGACGAAATTGCTGAAGAATTTGATTACACCTTCGTCTGGATGTCCGACACCCAATTTTACGCTGAGAGCTATCCGGAGATTTTTAAGGAACAAACGGAATGGATTGCAAAAATGAAGAAAAAGCTAGGTATCAAATATGTGTTTCATACCGGTGATTTGGTCAATCAATCGAGGAAAAAGAAGCAGTGGCGAAATGCGGATAAGTATATGAAGGTGTTGGATGAGAACAACATTCCATACGGTGTGTTAGCCGGGAACCATGACGTTGACCAGGTGAATAATGATTATTCCGAGTTCTATCGTTATTTTGGGAAGGACCGTTTTAACAATAAGCCATATTATGGTGGTTCGTACCGAAATAATCGTGGGCACTACGATTTAATTTCGGTAGGTGGCAATGATTTTATCATGGTCTACCTTGGCTGGGACGTAACGGATGAAGGTATAGAGTGGGTCAATAAGGTGCTTGCAGCCTATCCGGATCGCAAAGCGATTTTAAGCTTTCATGAATATTTACTTGCGACAGGTACGAGACATCCGATGGGAGATAAACTCTATAATGAAATTGTCGTACCAAACAAAAATGTCATGGCGGTATTGAGCGGTCATTATCATGAAGCACAAACCTTTATCGATGAAATTGATGATGATGGTGATGGTAATCCAGATCGCACCGTTACGCAAATGTTGGCCGATTATCAAGCAGGTCCAGAAGGTGGCCAAGGCTATATGAGGCTCCTGCATTTTGACCAAGATAACAATCGCATTTTGGTTAAAACATACTCACCTTATATGGATGACTATAATTTTTATGACCTAGATATTTATCCGCAGAAAGACCAATTTGTAATTGAAATGGATTTAGCACCAGTCACGAAGCGGGTCGCAACTGATTACTTTACGGTCAATGTTTATACAGACAGGGTAATCGGGACTGATAAGGCGAAAAGTGGTAAAACCGCAAAGGCCTTGTGGACGGGGCTTGAAAATGACCGTTCATACTCGTGGTATACTGTGGTTGAAGATAAATTTACAGGACGGGTAGTCTCAGATATTTGGACATTTCGTAAAAATTCAAGCGAGTAGTTGGGAAGAATCATTATTTTGTAATAATAATTTATTTATCGTTACAAACTAATGATGTAGGTGTATATTTTGTTGCTTTACCACGTTATTTTGCTGGCGTTTACTTGCTTTTGAAGCCGTGTTATACTTCCAAAGGTTATTTTGGCGTAATTAGGCAAGGCAAGAGGCATCTATTATTTAAAATGAAGCTAATTGCTAGGATTGTATACGGGGGTAGTTTCATGAATAGAAGAAGACGTCAGCACGAAGTTCACCCAACACTTCAAAAGGTAAAGGAATTCATATACATACTACTAGGTTCGGCCACAGTGGCTCTATCGTTTAATCTGTTTCTACTACCGAACAAGGTGGCATCTGGTGGTGTGAGCGGGATTAGTACCATCCTGAACTCCCTTTTCGGTTGGGAAGCAGCCTATGTCCAGTGGGCATTTAATATCCCATTATTCATTGCAGGGATCATTTTTCTAGGGAAGGTGTATGGTGCACGGACGTTAATTGGCACTCTTTTTTTACCATTTGTTGTTTATCTTTCTAGAAATCTGGAACCCGCAACATTCGATCCATTGCTTGGTGCTTTATTTGGAGGAATTGGAGTAGGTTTGGGACTCGGTATTACTTTCCGCGGCAATGCGTCGACAGGTGGGACAGACCTCGCCGCTCAGATTGTTCATAAGTTTACAGGAATCTCTCTTGGCAAAAGTGTTGCTTTTATTGACGGCTTGATTGTTCTGACCGCGGCAATTGTGTTCGATATTGAGAGTGGGCTCTATGCGTTAATTGGACTTTTCGTTACAAGTAAAACGATTGATTTGGTACAGGTAGGTCTAGGTAATTCGAAAATGGCTCTCATTATTACGAACCGTCAGGACGAAGTGCGACAGGAGATTTTTGACAAACTGGATAGAGGTGTGACAAAGCTCTCTGGATATGGGGGTTACACGGACGATGAGCGACCGATGCTCATGTGTGTAGTCGATCAAAAAGAGTTCACAAAATTGAAACAAGTGGTTCAAAGCGTTGATACATCTGCATTTGTCGTCGTAATGGACGCTTCAGAGGTATTAGGAGAGGGTTTTAAAAGAGCGTAAAAGGGGTATAATAAAAATTGTATAATGGAAAAATTTATTACAGGGGGTAAATTCTGTGAAACGTAAGCTATTTAGTTTTCTATTAGGATCATCACTTGTTTTCGCTTTAGCTGCATGTGGCGGTGGGGACGACAATGCAGGAGAAGCACCAGCAAGTGATAATGGCGGTGGAGAAGCTACCGTTAACGCTGAAGAAATCTTTCAACAAAACTGTGCATCTTGTCACGGAAAAGACTTGTCAGGTGGAGCAGGTCCTGACCTAACAAAGGTTGGATCTAAATACAGCCAAGATGAAATTGCTGGAATCATCGAAAATGGTCAAGGCGCAATGCCTGGTGGCATCATTAAAGGTGAAGAAAAAGACGCAGTAGCTGCTTGGTTAGCTGAGAAAAAATAAGTAGAATGTCAGGCCTTCCGGATGTACCGGAAGGCTTTTAATTTTGCCGAAATAGAGTTATGTCCGATAAAAAGTGGGGAAAGTCCGATATATTCAGAGTTGTGTCCGATAAATATGGATGAATGTCCGATATCCCGGCGACAATGTCCGATAAAATCAAAATTTTGTCCGATATCGAAAAACCTAATTAGATAGTCTGCCTTCCGGATGTACCGGAAGGCTTTTAATATGTCCAAAAAGAGTGTAATGTCCGATAAATGTGGATGAATGTCCGATATCACGGCAACAATGTCCGATAAAATCAAAACTTCGTCCGATATCGAAGAACCTAATTAGATAGTCTGCCTTCCGGGTGAACCGGAGGGCTTTTAATATGGCCGAAAATAGTGTAATGTCCGATAAAAAGTGGAGAATGTCCGATATCTTCAGAGTTGTGTCCGATAAATGTGGATGAATGTCCGATATCCCGGCGACAATGTCCGATAAAATCAAAGTTTTGTCCGATATCGAAGAATCTAATTAGATAGTCTGCCTTCCGGATGTACCGGAAGGCTTTTAATATGGACAAAATAGTGTTATGTCCGATATCTAAAACTTTCTCCATTGACCAGGTGAAATATTTTTATCAAAATTGCAGGAAAGGCGAAAAAAATGTCGAATACCCAATAAAAATGAAAGGAGTAGATGTATTTGATAAGAAAAGTGCGTACAGTTCCAATTATTATTTTAATCCTTGAAGCATTATTACAGAGAATCCCGCAAGATCATCCCAAAAGACCACAAATTCAAGTCGAATTAGTCAAAAGAAAGAAGGGTTACCGGGGAGAACTTTCGTTAAATTATTATTTGGAGCTCATCGACACACCCGAATTCCTCATTTTGCACGATATCAGACTTACAGATGGCAAAAGCTTCTTCCAAATTGACACCCTCATAATTACACCTTATTTTTATCTAATCCTAGAAATCAAAAATATAACAGGAACTTTATATTTTGAAGATGATTCTAATCAAATGATACGAACCTTGAACAATGAAGAAGAGGGTATGCATAATCCAATTTTGCAATCGCTCCGACATTCCCGCCAATTCAAAAACTGGCTCACTCAAAGGAAGTTACCGCTATTGCCCATCGAACATTTAGTCATTATCAGTGATCCAAAGACAATCATTAAAGCGTCAAGACCAAGTATCTTCACAAAAGTAATGCATAGTGCAAATCTCCCATTTACATTTGAAAAATTTCAAAATAGACATACGAAAGAATCGTTGACAATGAAGGAAATGAAGAGAATAGCGGGGACCATTGAAAAACACGATACCCCTAAAAAGCCTGACCCACTAGTACAGTTTTCTATCTCTCAAACTGAAATTTTAAGAGGGGTTCATTGTCCAAAATGTTCCGCTCTCCCGATTGAAAGAAAAAGAGGCTATTGGTATTGTGATAATTGTTATACGAAATCTCAAGATGCGTTTATTCAAGCACTTCAGGATTATAGCTTGCTCATAAAACCAGTATTTACGAACGAGGAAATACGTGATTTTTTACAAATCCCATCAAGTAAATTTGTCTTTCGATTGATAAAAACTATGAATCTCGAGTATGTAGGAGAGAAAAAAGGAAGGATGTACCGTTTGCCCCAATTCCAATATTTACACCCCACCAGCTAACCCCTATCCCATCAAACATTAACTAGTATGAAATAAAAATGTAATAAAATTGAGTCGTATTTTGACGAAAAATGATGTTATAATGAAAAAAGTAATGAAATTATCCTCATTTTGGCTTATAATTTCTAGTTGCATAGTTCAATAGAAGCACAAGTATGTCTATATGGACATAAGCGCTTACATTATAATATAAATAGATTACTAAACAAGAAAAATATAATCCCCACTGAGATCGGTGGGGTTCTTACTTCCGGTTAAACGAGGGATAAAAAAACGATGATAGGTGATTAGCAATGATAGAAATGAAAGACGTTTTTAAAAAGTATCCGAATGGTGTCATGGCCGTTAATGGAATAAATGTAAAAATTGATCAAGGTGAGTTCGTGTATGTCGTTGGTCCGAGTGGTGCGGGGAAGTCGACGTTCATTAAGATGATGTATCGTGAAGAGAAGCCGACAAAAGGTTCAATCATCATTAACGGGATTGATCTTGCTAAACTAAAAGAAAAGAAGGTTCCTCTTTTACGTAGAAATATTGGCGTCGTGTTCCAAGATTTCAAGCTGTTACCACGTCTAACGGTTTATGAAAACGTGGCGTTCGCGCTTGAGGTTATCGAAGAAAATCCGAAGAACATCAAAAAACGTGTAATGGATGTGCTTGACCTTGTTCGTCTTAAACACAAAGCACGACATTTACCAGATGAACTTTCTGGTGGGGAACAGCAACGTGTGTCGATTGCGCGTTCAATCGTAAATTCTCCAGGTGCGCTTATTGCGGACGAGCCTACGGGTAACCTTGATCCAGAGACGTCTTGGGAAATTATGAACATTTTTGAAGAAATCAATTTCCGTGGGACGACCATTGTAATGGCGACTCATAACCGTGAAATTGTGAATACGATCAAAAAACGTGTAATTGCCATTGAAAGTGGAAAAATTGCGCGTGACGAGGTAAAGGGGGAGTACGGTTATGAAGCTTAACACACTCCGCCGTCATTTACGTGAAAGTACAAAAAACTTAGGGCGAAACGGATGGATGACATTTGCATCTGTCAGCGCCGTTACCGTTACACTACTCCTAGTAGGTGTATTTTTAGTCATCATGATGAATCTGAACAGCATGGCGACATCACTTGAAAAAGATGTTCGTATCAGTGTTCACACGGAACTAACCTCAACAAAAGAACAGCAGGAAGCCTTGAAAGCAGAAATTGTAAAAATTCCTGAGGTTGCAACTGTCACCTTCTCATCAAAGGATCAAGAGTTAGAAAAGATGATTGATAGCTTTGGAGAAGATGGAAAAGTTTTTGCTTTATACGAACAAAGTAATCCACTTCATGATGTGTTTATCGTAGAAACGAAAAAACCTCAAGAGATTATGGCGGTTGCTGATAAAGTTGAAAAAATGGAGTATGTTTACAGTGTGAACTACGGAAAAGGAAAAGTTGAAAAGATTTTCAGTACAGTTGGTGTTTCACGAAACGTTGGAATCGGATTGATCATCGGGCTTCTTTTTACAGCGATGTTCTTAATTTCAAATACAATTAAAATTACGATCTTTGCGAGAAGAAGAGAAATCGAGATTATGAAGCTAGTAGGAGCAACGAACTGGTTTATTCGCTGGCCGTTTTTCCTAGAAGGACTATTCCTTGGAGTTCTTGGTTCTTTGATTCCTATTGGAATAATCCTAGGATTCTATAATTACTTATATGACATGATTCAACCACAATTAAACGGAACATTCCTAGAGCTATTGCCATTTAATCCATTTGCTTTCCAAGTAACTGCACTCTTACTGTTAATTGGTGCGTTCATTGGGGTTTGGGGAAGCTTAATGTCTGTCCGTAAGTTCTTAAAAGTATAAGATGATGTTCAGAAAGTCCTGTGAAAATGAAACATCTAATTTCTCGTTCCTTTTCATCCTTCTTTTTGAACACGAACTAAAAAAGCGCATCTGCTAAGGTGCGCTTTGGACTAACCTAAAATAGTGAGACAATATAAAACACCTCCAAAATGGCAATACTTGAGATAAGTATTGTGACATTAT